>JBHIDD010000086.1:0-9087 GCA_046759925.1 Kiloniellaceae bacterium | reverse complement strand
TCGCCCGGCATCTCGCCGGCCACCGGGCAGCCCGGGGCGGTCAGCGACATCTCGACGGCGACCGAGCCGTCATCCCCGATCGTCAGGTCGTAGATCAGGCCGAGCTCGTAGATGTTGACCGGAATCTCCGGATCGTAGACCGTCTGGAGGGCCTTGACGACGGCCGCCTCGGAGGCGACCGGGGTCAGCGCCGGGTCGATGGGCGCGCCTGCGGTGGCGGTGAACGCGCGGCCCCGATCCGGCATGAAATCGCCCAGAGTTCTGTCGTCCTGCATCGTTTCCGCCGTCATTCGGTGGTTACGTCGTCGTCGCCGGACATCGCGGCGTTCATGGTGTGCCAGGCAAGGGTTGCGCACTTCACCCGAATCGGAAATTGGCGCACGCCGGAGAGGACCCGCAGCCGGTCCAGCGCGGCCGGTTCCGCGCCCGCATCCAGGCGGTCGAAATCGTCCTTGGTGCACATGTCGTGGAAGCTTTCGAACAGCGCGCGCGCCTGCGTCGCCGATCTGCCCTTGAGGATTTCGGTCATCAGCGAGGCCGAGGCGATCGAGATCGCGCAGCCCCGGCCTTCGAAGGCGGCGTCCCGAATAACGCCCTTATCATCCATCGTCAGGTGGACCACGACCGCGTCCCCGCACATCGGATTGTGGCCGCGGGCGCGCCGGTTGGCGTCTTCCGGCCGGCGGCAGTTCCGCGGGTTCCGGCCGTGGTCGAGGATCACTTCCTGGTACAGCTCGCGCAGTTCGTCCAGCATCGGCCGAAAGTCCGGTTAGCCGAAGATCTCGTTGACCGCGCCCAGCGCCTCGGCCAGGGCGTCGACTTCGGCGCGCGTGTTGTAGATCCCGAAGGAGGCCCGGGCCGTTGCGGTCAGGCCGAACCGCTGCATCAGCGGCTGGGCGCAGTGGTGCCCGGCGCGGATGGCGACGCCGGCGCGGTCGACGATGGTGCCGATATCGTGGGCGTGCACCCCGTCCATGACGAAGGCGACGATGCTCGCCTTCTCCCTGGCGGTGCCGATGATGCGCAAGCCGGGGACCCGGTTGAGCCGCTCCGTGGCGTAGCCGCGCAGGCCGTTCTCGTGCGCCGCGATGTTCTCGCGCCCGAGCGAGTCCACGTAGTCGACCGCCGCCCCCAGGCCGATCGCCTCGACGATGGCGGGCGTGCCCGCCTCGAAGCGGTGCGGCGCCGCCTTATACGTGGTTTTCTCGAAGGTGACCGCGGTGATCATCTCGCCGCCGCCCTGGTAGGGCGGAAGCCGGTTCAAAAGCTCGCTCTTGCCGTAGAGCACGCCGACGCCCGTCGGCCCATAGAGCTTGTGGCCGGAAAAGGCGTAGAAGTCGGCGTCCAGGTCCTGGACGTCGACGGCGAGGTGCGGCACCGCCTGGCAGCCGTCGACCAGGACCGGGATGTCCCGCGCGTGCGCCAGGCGGATGATCTCCTTCATCGGCGTGACGGTGCCGAGCGCGTTGGAGACATGGGTGATCGCGACCATTCCGGTGCGCGCACCCAGGAGCGCTTCGTAGTCCTCGAGCAGGAAGTTGCCCGCGTCGTCGATCGGCACGATCCGCAGGACGATGCCGAGTTGATCGCGCAGCATCTGCCAGGGCACGATGTTGGAGTGGTGCTCCAGGGTGGAGATCACGACTTCGTCGCCTTGCTTCAGGAAGGCCCGGCCGAAGCAGGCGGCCACCAGGTTGAGCGCCTCGGTGGCGCCGCGGGTAAACACGATCTCGTCGGCGCTTTTCGCGTTGATGAACCGGGCGACCTTCCGCCGCCCGGCCTCGAAGGCCTCCGTCGAACGCTGGCTGAGCGTATGTACCCCGCGGTGGACGTTGGAATAATAGGTCTCGCAGGCCTCCTGCATCGCCGCCAGGACCTGGCGCGGCTTCTGCGCGCTGGCCGCCGAATCCAGATAGACCAGCGGCCGGCCGAACACCTCCTGGCGCAGCACCGGGAAGTCGGCCCGGACCCGCTCCACGTCGAAGGCGGCGGTGGAGTTGTCGCCCTGCGCGATGTCGATGGCTTCGCTTGCCTGGCTCATCATTGGTCCCGGGATCACGCGTCCGCCAGCCAGTGCCCGACGCTGGACATGAGGGCGGGGCAGAGGCCGCCTGCGGCGATCTCGTCGATCGTCTCGGCCAGGAAGGCCTCGATCAAGATGTTGCGCGCCGCCGCCTCGGGAATGCCGCGCGAGCGCAGGTAGAACAGCGCGTCGTGGTCCAGGTCGCCCACGGTGGCGCCGTGGCTGCATTTCACGTCGTCGGCGTAGATCTCGAGTTCGGGCTTGGTGTCGACCTCCGCCATGCTCGACAACAGCAAGGCCTTGCTGAGTTGGTGGCCGTCGGACTTCTGCGCGTGGGGATGGACGACGATGCGTCCCCGGAAAACGGCGCGGGCCTTGTCGTCGATCACGCCTTTGAAGACCTCCCGGCAGGAGGTGCGTTCCTTGAGATGTTCGATGACCGTCGTGTTGTCGCAGTGCTGCTGCCCACGCATCAGATAGGCGCCGTTGAGCCGGCAGTTGGCGCCGGGGCCGTCGAGCCGGACATGGCTCTCGTTACGCGACAGCCGCGCGCCGGTCGAGAGCGTGAAAGCGTCGTAATAGGCGCCCCGGCCCAGGCGGACGTGCACCGTGGAGAGGTGAAAGGCGTCCGGCGCCTCGGCCTGAAGCTTGTAATGGTTCAGGGCCGCGCCGTCGCCAATCAGGATTTCGGTCCCGCCATTGGCGAAATAGGCGCCCTCGCCCAGGCCGCTGTGGTGCTCGATGACGAAGGCCCGGCTGCCGGGTTCGAGCACGATGAGGTTGCGCGGGTGATAGGCCATCGGCGCGGGCCCCGCGGCCCCGAGGAACACCACCTCGATCGGCATCGCCACGCGCACCCCCCGCTTCAGACGGAGCGCCAAGCCGTCCCGCATCATCGCGGTGTTGAGCGCCAGCATCGGCTGTTCCGCGCCATCCCCGATGCGCCCCAGGTGCGCCGCGATGCCGTCGGGCCCGCGCTCAAGGGCCGCTGCGAGACCGCCGATCTCGGCGCCTTCCGGCAGGTCGCCGAGGCGCGAGAGGTCGGCGCGGAAGGCCCCGTTGACGAAGACCAGGCGGTGCCCGCCCTCGCCGCCCGGCAGCAGCGTGGGCAGCTTGTCGATGCTGGCCGAACCGCTCGGGGCCGGGACGAAGTCGAGCTTCGCGAGCGGCCGCAGGCTGGTGTACTTCCAGGCCTCGAGCCGCGGGCTCGGCAGGCCGTGCGCGGCGAAGCGTTCGATCCCCGCCTCGCGCAGGTCCCGGACCCAGGACAAGCCCATACCGGGCAGCTCGGCCTTGCAGGCGCCGAACTGCTCGACGAAGGAGGGGCCGGTCGGGCTCGATATGTCAGGCGGCCTGCTCGGCGAACGCGGCATAGCCGCTGCGCTCCAGTTCCTCGGCCAGCTCCTTACCGCCGGAGCGTGCGATCCGGCCGCGGGCGAGCACGTGGACATGATCCGGGACAATGTAGTCGAGCAGGCGCTGATAGTGGGTGATCACCAGGATCGCGCGTTCCGGCGCGCGCAGGGCATTGACGCCGTCGGCCACGGTCTTGAGCGCGTCGATGTCGAGGCCGCTGTCGGTTTCGTCGAGCACGGCAAGCCGCGGTTCCATGACCGCCAACTGCAGGATTTCGTTGCGTTTCTTCTCGCCGCCGGAGAAGCCGACGTTGACCGCACGCCGCAGCATGTCGTCCGCGATGCCCAGCTCCTTGATCTTCCGGCGCATCAGCTCGAGGAACTCCATGGCATCGAGCGTCGGTTCCCCGCGGTATTTGCGCACCGCATTCAGCGCCTCCTTCAAGAACGTGGAATTGGGCACGCCGGGAATCTCGACCGGGTACTGGAACGCCAGGAACAGGCCCTCGCCGGCGCGCTCTTCCGGCGCCATGGCCAGAAGATCGCGGCCCTGGTAAAGGATTTCGCCTTGCGTGACCTGGTAGCCCTCGCGCCCGGCGAGCACGAAGGCCAGCGTGCTCTTGCCCGAGCCGTTCGGACCCATGATCGCATGGACCTCGCCCGGGCCGATGCTGAGCTCGATTCCGGTCAGGATCTCCTTGCCGTCGACGCTTGCGCAGAGGTTCTTGATTTCCAGCATATAACGCTTCGCCACCGTCCCGTTGTCCCGCCCGTTGTCCCGCCCGCTGTCCCGCGGCCTACGCGGGCCTAGCCGACGCTGCCCTCGAGACTGAGGTCGACCAGCTTTTGCGCCTCGACGGCGAATTCCATGGGCAACTGCTGCAACACCTCGCGGCAGAAGCCCTTGACCACCAGGGCCACCGCGTCCTCCTCCGAGATGCCCCGCTGACGGCAATAGAAGAGCTGATCGTCGCTGATCTTCGAGGTGGTCGCCTCGTGCTCGACCACGGCCGAGCGGTTCTTGCTTTCGATGTAGGGCACGGTATGGGCGCCGCAGTTCTCGCCGATCAAAAGCGAATCGCACTGGGTGTGGTTCCGCGCGCCTTCGGCCTTTTGCGACACCCGCACCAGGCCGCGGTAAGTCTGTTGGCCGCGGCCGGCGGAGATTCCCTTCGAGATGATCCGCGAGCGGGTGTTCTTGCCCAGGTGGAGCATCTTGGTGCCGGTATCCGCCTGCTGCCGGTTGTTGGTGATCGCGATCGAGTAGAACTCGCCCACCGAGTTGTCGCCCTGGAGGATGCAGCTCGGATACTTCCAGGTGATCGCCGAGCCGGTCTCGACCTGGGTCCAGGAGATCTTGGAGTTGCGCCCCCGGCAGGCGCCGCGCTTGGTGACGAAGTTGTATATGCCACCGCGGCCTTCGGCATCGCCGGGGTACCAGTTCTGCACCGTGGAATACTTGATCTCGGCATCGTCGAGGGCGATCAGCTCGACCACCGCCGCGTGTAGCTGGTTTTCATCGCGCATCGGCGCGGTGCAGCCTTCGAGGTAGCTCACGTAGGAGCCCTCATCCGCGATGATCAGCGTGCGCTCGAACTGGCCGGTGTTGGCGGCGTTGATCCGGAAGTAGGTCGACAGCTCCATCGGGCAGCGCACGCCCTTGGGGATGTAGGCGAACGAGCCGTCGGTGAAGACCGCGGAATTGAGGCAGGCGTGCTTGTTGTCGGCCGCGGGGACGACCGAGCCCAGGTAGCGGCGCACCAGCTCGGGGTGGTTCCGCACCGCCTCGGAGATCGGGCAGAAGACGACGCCCTGCTCCTCGAGCTTGTCCTTGAAGGTCGTGGCCACCGAGACGCTGTCGAAGACCGCGTCCACCGCCACGCCGGCCAGGGCTTCCTGCTCCTTGAGCGGGATGCCCAGCTTTTCGTATGTGCGCAAGAGCTCCGGATCGACCTCGTCCAGGCTCTTCGGCCGCTCCATCGTCTTGGGCGCCGAGTAGTAATAGGCGTCCTGATAGTCGATCGGCGGAAACGCGACCTTGGCCCATTGCGGCTCGGGCATGGCCAGCCAATGCCGGTAGGCCTTGAGCCGCCAGTCGAGCAGCCACGCGGGCTCCTCCTTCTTGGCCGAGATGAACCGGATGATGTCCTCGTTCAGGCCCTTGGGCGCGGTGTCCGCATCGATCTCGGTGACGAAGCCGTACTTGTACGTCTGCTCCGTGATCTCGCGGACCTGTTCGGCCGTCTCGACGCTGACTGCCATCGCCCTATGCTCCTGCTCAAATTTTACCGTAGAATTGTTGTCTATCTTATTGTCTTATAAAACTATTCGAGGATGTCCAAAGCTGCCGGCAGCCGGTTCCTGGGGGACGATGGCAAACGGCAACCAGTGAATTTTCATGTCGGCCAGCGTGACCTGGGACAGGGCCCGGTGGATCGCCTGGTTCACCTTGTCCCAGTTGCCCCGCATCGGACAGAGCGATTCGACGTCGCAGCCGCCGGTCCGCCCATCGACACAGGCGGTCAGCGAGATCGGCCCCTCGAGCGCTTGGATGATCTCGGCAACCGTTATCTCCTCGGCCGGCCGGTCCAGGGTGTAGCCCCCGGCGGCGCCCCGGTGCGAGGTGATCAAGTCCTCGTGGGCCAGGGCGTTGAGCAGCTTCGCGACCGTGGGCAGCGGGACCCCGGTATCCCGGGAGATTCGCGGCGCGGTCCAGACTTCCTCGCGCTGCCGGGTCATCTGGGTCAGCACCACGACGGCGTAGTCGGTGAGCCGGTTCAACCGCAGCATATCGGTCTCCAATTCGGACCATATTGGTATGGTTTATAGATATACGAAAACCGGCTGGAATCAAGCGCTTTTCTCACCCCGCGGCGAATCGAGGGGGCCCGGCCCTCACCCCGGCCGCGGGCGGGTTCATGCGCTCGTTCTCCGGCCGCGCCGCCCTGTCGCGCGTGCCGATGTTCCAGGCCCGACGGCGGCGCTTAAGCCCGGCGCGACAAATTTCCTACTCCGGGTCCGGCAGGCCGGCCGCGATGGTGCGCGGGTCGAAAACTTGGCCGCCCTTGACCACCCGGTGGATGCGCCGGGTGTTGCGGATGTCGGCCAGCGGATCGGCCTCCAGGACGACGAGGTCCGCCAGCTTGCCGGCCTCGAGCGTTCCGAGGTCATCGCCCCGGCCCATCGCCCGCGCCCCGCCGCGCGTGGCGGCGACGAGGATGTCCATGGGCTCGAGCCCGGCTTCTGCCATCAATTCCATCTCGCGGTGCAGCGCCGGGCCGTGCAGCGTCCCGATGTTGCCGGCATCCGAGCCGGCGGCGATCGTGATGCCGCGGGCCTGGACCCGGCGCAGGTTCTCCGCCTGCATGGGATCCACCGGCCGCGGCCTGGCCGGCCGGGCCGACAGCAGCCCGAGGGGCAGCGTCTCCAGATCATCGAAGCTGGCGATCGCCTCCGGGTCGCCGAGTCGGCGTTCGATCTCGGTCAGCCGGACCTGCCGGCCGAGCACCTCGCGGTAGCCCTCCCCCACGGCGAGCGTGGTGATGTAAACCACCCCGCGCGCCTTCATGCGCGCCAGGAGCGCATCGCCCAGGGGCCGGTCGTCGACGCTGTGGGCCAGGACGTCGACCCCGGCGTCGACGACGGCCCGGGCGACCCGGTGCTGGGTGGCGTGCGCGGCGACCCGCAGGCCCGCGGCGTGGGCCGCGGCGACGGCGGCGCGGACCCAGGAGACCTCCGGGCCAATGTCCCGGCCGGGGAAGACGAACCAAATCTTGATGAGATCGGGTGCCCTGGCGGCCAGACGGCGCACCCAGCGCCGCGCCGCCCCAGGGGAGTCGATCCTGATGACCGGCGGGTCCTCGCCCGCCAGTTCGCGCGGCGCGTAGGTGGCGAGCAGCGGCCCGGCGACGGCGACGCGCGGGGCGAGGCGGGCGCCGCGCGCCTGGTCACGCACCTCGAAGGTCCACATCGGCCCGCCGACGTCGACCACGGAGGTAATGCCGCTGGCCAGATAACGGGCCAGCGTGGCGGCAAGCTTCTTCTTGGTCCGCGCGATCTCCTGCGGATAGGGACGCACCTGGCGCAGGTCGATGATGTCCGGGCGGGCATAGAGGCCGCCGGACTGGAAGAAATGGACGTGGGCGTCGATGAGGCCGGGAACCAGCCATTTCCCGGCCACCGTCACGACCTCGGCCGCCTCCGGCGGCGCGATCTCGCCCCGGCGGCCGACCGCGGCGATTCGGTCGCCCTGGACGACGAGGACCGCGTCCGGCAGCGGCGGCCGGCCGGTGCCGTCGATGAGGGTACCGCCGACGAAGGCGACGATCCGCTGCGCGGGCGCCGCGCCGACGGGCCACAGCCAGCCCGCCATCGCCAGGAAGGCCCAACGCAGCCCGGCGGAGGGAACCCGCACGGCGCTCACGGCACGCCGTCCGCGGCGCACCGGACGCCCACCATGTCGAGGCCGATGTCGGGCGGGTTCCCGTGCCGGTAGGAGACCCGGAGGCAATAGGGATCGTTGCCCCAACCGCCGCCGCGCAACGCCACCTCATCGGGCCGGCCGGGGACGCGGCTGCCGGTCCATTCCCAAACGTTGCCGGCCATGTCGAGCAGGCCGAACGGCGAGGCGCCGGATCGGAATCGGCCGACCGGGGCGGTCCTCAGGTAGCCGTCCTTGGCATCGGGCGCGCAGCAGGCCACCGTGCCGAAGTTGGCCCGGCGCCGGCCGTCCTGTTCCGGCGCCGCGTCGCCCCAGGGATAGCGGCGCCGGTCCGTGCCCCGGGCGGCGAACTCCCATTCCGCCTCGCTCGGAAGGCGCAGGCCGTACCAGGCGCAGAACGCGGCCGCGTCGCGCGCCGAGACCTGGACCACGGGATGGTCGGCCTTGTCGGACAGATCGCTGCCCGGGCCTTCGGGATGGCGCCATTGGGCGCCCGGCACGCGCCGCCAGCGCCGGTCCCAGACGTAGCCGAAGCCCGAACGCTCCGGGTCCGTGAGGCGGCCGCTCTCGGCGACGAAGCGGGCGAATAAGCGGTTGCTCGCCTCGTGACGCATAAGGCGGAACGGCGCCACGCGCACCGCGCGGGGCGCCTCGTCCGGCGCGCCCGCCGGATCGCCCATGACGAACCTGCCGCCCGGCACATCGACCAAGTCCGCCCGCGGGTCGAGGCGGGTCTCGCCGGCCGGCGCCGCCGCGGCGCGGCACAACGCCAGTACCAGGGCGATGGACCCGCGGCTCAGATGACGCATCGGCACAGTTTAGCGCGGCCGTTCCGCGGACGCAGGGTCAAAGGCTGGCGGATTGGGCTGGCGCAGCCGTAGTACCCTCCGTCATGGAAGGATGGGACACCGCACAACAAACGGAAAAGCGTGACCACAAGCAAGCGCGCTTCATCCCCGGCAAGCGCAAAGCAGAGTGTTCTTGATCCGGCCCCGAATGGCCGGGCCAGGATCACTCTGCAAGCCCTTAAAAGTCCAGCAGGTTTTGCGAAGCCCGCCCACACGCGCTGTGGGCGGAGTTTCGAAAACCTGCTTAGGCGGTGCCACGCTCAAGGCGCAGTCTCCGGCCCGGTCGAACCGTGGGAAACCAGGCGTGGCCACGAATGCCGCCCGGCGCCGCGAAACCTTTGGCTGGCCGCGCGGTCGAAGATCTTGCCGGGCGGCGATCCATCGAGCGGCGAGCGCCGGGGGCGTTCAATGGGCGGTGAT
>JBHIDD010000085.1:0-9088 GCA_046759925.1 Kiloniellaceae bacterium | reverse complement strand
GCGAAGCCCGCCCACACGCGCTGTGGGCGGAGTTTCGAAAACCTGCTTAGGGCGCCGGGCGGTGGTGGGGACCGGCGGTCTCCTGGTCGCGCTGAGCCTGTCGATGGGGGGCCTGTCGGGGCCGGCGATTACGTCGGGCGCCGGCGAGCGCCTATCCGGGCCGGTGCCGGCGCTGGTCGTCTCGGTGCTCGACGGCGATACCATCGAGGTGCGGGCGCGCATCTGGCTGGGTCAGGACATCAGGACCCGCGTGCGGCTTTCCGACATCGACGCGCCGGAACTTCGGGGCGAGTGCGAAAGGGAACGGGAACTGGCCGAAAAGGCCCGCGCGTTCTTGGCGGCCAGGCTGGGGCCGAAGGGCGAAGGGCCGGCGGAAGTGCGTCTGCTCGACATCCGCTACGGCAAATACGCCGGGCGGATCCTCGCCCGGGTCGAGACGCCCGGCGGGGAAGACCTGGGCCGGACCCTGGTTGCGGCGGGCCTTGCCCGGCCCTACGACGGCCGCAGCCGGGCACCCTGGTGCCTGGGCTTGGGCTAAGCAGGTTTTCGAAACTCCGCCCACAGCGCGTGTGGGCGGGTTTCGCAAAACCTGCCGGACTTTTAAGCGCTTGCAGAGTGATCTTGGCCCGGCCATTCGTGGCCGGATCAAGAACACTCTGCTTAGCGTGCCGACTCTTGACGCCTCCTCTCCGCGGCCTCGGCCCGGACCGCCAGCCTGGTCCCGGTCTTGCGTCCCGGTCCAAACCCGGCGATCGGGTATCAAGCGTTTGGATCGGAACCCGAGGTCCGGTCCGCGGCCCGGGCCGTCCCGCCGGGCCCTTTGGCGGCAGGTCTGATAATGATTTTCGGTCCCGGGTGCGGCCAAGACGGCCTTTCCTTCGGCGCGACGAATTCGATTGCGGAATCGGGAAGGGGCACAGCCGCTTGCCGCCCCCTTTTCATCGGAGGCGCGGGGAGAAGGCGTTCCGGTGAGCGGGCGGTCAGGCCGTGATGTCGACCCGGCCGCCGCGGCGGGGTTCCCGCCCCTCCGCTTGGGCCTCGCCGCGCGGCCGCGCGGCGTTGGGCCGCGTGCGTTCGCTTTCCTTGCCCGCGCTGACCGGATACCGCGTGGCGGACTTGCCGCTTTCGGGCACGTTTGGCGCATTCGCCACCGGCGCCGGGGCACCGCCGGACGACCCGAGCAGAGGCGGCACGAGAGGATTCGAGGCCTGCATGAAATCATGCTAGCATTGGCGACAGTCGGCGTCAAGCATTATCGACAAAAAATACGATAGAAAGAATTTCAATATTGAATAATATTCGACATTTGGTGTATCCATCCGATTGAGATTATAAATTTCGAAAGTTTTTACGCAAATTTGTTCAACGATCGGAAAAGGGAGTCTTTGGGGCTGTCGAACGCCTGGCCGCGACGGGCGGACAGCCGCAATGAACCTATGGTTGATTTTCTCGCGCACTTTACACATAAACGTGGCGTTCGATGCTGCATCGCGCCGAAACGTGATGTTTTGCCTCCAGCGGGAGGAATCGGTGGCCGGATGAACGTTCGTTCGCGCGTCTGCCGTGATGTGGGGCCGGGCTCAGGCGGGACGGGGGTTCGTGTCCATCGCGGCGCTGGCGCGGCGCTTCGCGGTCACGCCGCGGGCCATCCGGCGCGACATCGATCAGCTCTGTCAGGAGGACGATTCAGGGGGACCATATGATGCGATCCAACCTGACGCCGCGGCCCCGGCGGTTGACCCGCCGGGGACGAAATCGAGGTCGCGGACCGAACGCGGCAGCGCACCGCGGCCCGGCGCCGCGGGACAGTTTCGCCGCCGCATTGGCCGAGGCGCTCGACCTTCTGGCCGAGCGGGCCCGGCGGCACGGCCTGGGCGAGGCCGCGCATTTTCTCGATACCGCCGCCCTGTCCGCCCGGCAGGCAGCCGGTTCCGATACCGGCGAGGACGATACCCAGGCCGTCGAAAGGGCCGATGGGCCGTCGTTCTTGGCTTGACTTGCCGGTCGTTGGATACCGGCGCCCGCGCCTGCCCGAGGACATCCGCCGCCGCCAGGCGGACCAACCCGGCCCGGCCATTCGGGGCCGGCCCGGGATCACTCTGCTTAGGAGAAACGCGCCGCCCCGGGAAGGGCTGGCTATGCGCCCGAATACGAGGCGCCGGCCAGGCGGCCGGTCTCTTGTCCAAAACGCCGTAGCGGGTTCCGCGCCATGCGCCCGGTTCATGCCGGCCTCGACCGGATCGTCGATCGGCCGGCCATAGAACCGCCAAGCCTTCGACGTGATCGGTTCGCCGCGCGACGGCCAGGCACGCCGGGACGATCCGGACGCAGAGACCGCTTTCGTGTCGAGCCCCCGGGAACGGCGCCCCCCGGAGACCGTCATACCGCCGTGCCGTTGAAGGCATCTTCATCGGCTCGGCGGCAAGCGCGACTGCGCGCCGCGCCCACTGGCGCGAAAGCCAAGGGGCCGCATGGCCCCGCCCGGCGCTTGAGGGAACATAGGCGAGTCCATTCGTGGGCGCGCCGGTATCACAGGCCCGGTCGGCGCGCCTTGCGGGCCGAGGCCGTCTTCGGCCGGTCGGGCGACCGTCCCCGGTTCAAGGGGCAAGGAGGACCTTGGGACGGCTGTTTTCTTATCCTGTCTCTCAGCCTTCCTCGCCGAAACGTTTCAGATCCTCCGGCCCCTCTTTCGCGGCGCGCTTCTCCCTTCCTTGAACGAGGACACGGACCTCCTCGACGATGTCGGGATTGGCCAAGGTCGTGACATCGCCGATGTCCATGGTATTGGAGATCGCCGCCAGGACACGGCGCATGATCTTGCCGGAACGGGTCTTGGGCATGTCGGGCACGATATAGACATGTTTGGGCCTGGCGATCTTGCCGATTTGGCTCTCGATTGCCCCTAACACCTTGGCTTCCGTGTCCTTGTTGGGCTCGTAGCCTGGCTTGAGCGAGACGTAGACATCGGGGACGCGACCCTTGATCTCGTCGACGACGGGGACGACCGCCGCTTCGGCCACCTCCTCGACGGTCAGGCTGGCCGATTCCAGCTCCTTGGTGCCCAGCCGGTGACCGGCGACGTTGATGACGTCGTCGACCCGGCCCAGGATTCGAAAGTATCCATCCGCGGCTTCCATGGCGCCGTCGCCTGTCAGGTACGGCCAGTCGCGCCAGTCCTTGCTCGCCTTGTTCTTGCAGTACCTCGCGTAATAGGTTTCGACGTAGCGCTCGCGGTCGCCCCAAATTGTCTGAAATGATCCCGGCCAGGGATTCCTGATGCAGATATTCCCGGCTCTTCCCGATCCGCCCTCGATCTCGTTGCCGTCCTCGTCATAAATCACCGGATGGATGCCCGGCACGCCGGGACCGGCGCTGCCCGGTTTCATGGGTTTGAGCGCCGGCAGAGTACTGCACAGAAACCCGCCGTTTTCCGTTTGCCACCATGTGTCGACGATGACCGCCTCGCCCTTGCCGACGACGTCGTAATACCATTTCCACACCTCCGGCTCGATCGGTTCGCCCACCGTCGTCATGTGCTTGAAGTGGTAATCGTACTTCTTCGGCTCATCCGGGCCGGCCTTCCGCAACATACGGATCGTCGTGGGCGCGGTGTGGAAGATGTTGACATTCAGTCGCTCGGCGATCCGCCAGGGACGCCCGGCATCCGGATAGGTCGGCACGCCCTCGTAGACGACGCTGGAGGCGGCAAGCGCCAGCGGGCCGTAAACGATGTAGGAATGGCCCGTGATCCAGCCGATATCCGCGAAGCACCAGTAAACGTCCTCCGGATGAATGTCCTGGATATACTTCGAGGTGCCGGCGACATAGGCCAGATAGCCCCCCGTGCCGTGCTGACACCCCTTGGGCCGTCCCGTCGTCCCGCTGGTGTACATGATGAAAAGGGGATCTTCGGCCGGCATGGGAACCGGATCGACTCGCTTGCCGGCGTAAGCCTCAAGCAAATCATTCATAAAGTAATCACGACCCTCCACCATCGGCGTCTTGGAGGCGTACTGCCCCGGGTGGCGGCGCCAAACCAGAACCTTGTCGACGGCTTGTCCCGCCTCTTTGGCCACCTCGACGGCTTCGTCGGCTTTGGCCTTGTGATCGAGAAGCCCGCCGGAGCGGTAGTAGCCATCCATGGTGATGAGCACATGACTTCCGGAGTCCGCGATCCTCTCGCCGCACGATCGGCCGCTGAATCCGCCGAAGACCTCGGAGTGGATGACGCCGAGTCTGGCGCAGGCGAGCATCGTGACCGGAAGTTCCGGAACCATGGGCATATGAAGCGTGACCCGATCGCCGGCCTTGAGTCCGGCAAAGTCCCCGAGCAGAACCGCAAGTTCATTCACCCTCACGTAGAGTTCCTGGTAAGTCAGGGCGACGTGAGCTTCGTCCTCCGGTTCCGGTACGAAAAGAATGGCCGCCTTATTCTTGTATTTCGGCAGGTGTCTGTCGACGCAGTTGAAGCACGCATTGATCCTTCCGCCGACAAACCACTTCCAGCAGGGCGCATCGCGCGTATCGAGCGTCGTATGCCAATACCTGTACCAAGTGAGCAAATCGGCATATTCTTTGAAACAGTCCGGGAAATTCTCCAGAGAAAACCGCTCGTAAACCCGCGGGTCGGTCATATTTGCCTGGGCAATAAACTGCGTCGAAGGGTAAATATACCCTTCTTCCTTCCAGTGGACCGCAATCTGCGCTTCGCTAACCTCGCCGGCCTCGACGATTTCATGTTCGCCCATTACTCATCCTCCCCATTCGAAACCTGCTTGAGCTTTCAGATTGCCGACCCGTCGCATTGATTAGGGATTCAACGAGGCGCGGGCCGGATTCTTAACCGCTGCCGTGACGGCCGACAAGCGCCTTTCCGCGGCGTTCGGTGTGGCGGATCGGCCGGGCACAGGGTCGTTCCGTGGGCCGCTGCTTCTGCAGACGCGGGCCCCCCTTTTTCGCCAAGAGGCGCGATTATTTACGCACCGCGGTCTTGAGACAAGAGTCCGCATCGGGAACCGGCGGCGCGGCGCGGTGTCGGTGGACGCGGCATGGTTGGATGGAAACGGCGCTGCGTCGGCGCGCCCGTGCGGCCCGCCGTCCGCGCTTCACGGGCGCCGCGGGCAGGTCCCGGCCCCGCCGACCGCCGCGCGCCGGTCCCCGGGGCGCCCAGGCTCACGCCGGTGTCCCGCCGATTGCGCAGATGATGCGCCATTCCCGGTCGCCGACCGGCAAGACCGACAGGCGCGACTGGCGCATGAGCGCCAGATCGGCCAAGCGCGGCTCGGCCTTGATCTCGGCGAGCGTCACAGGCCTTTCCAAGGGCCTGACCGCTTTCACGTCGACCATGCCGAAGCGGCCGGCGGGGTCGCTCGGGTCGGGATAGTACGCCTTGACCACCGCGACGATGCCGACGACCCGCCTCTCTTTGCCGGAATGGTAGAAGAACGCGCGGTCGCCCGGCGCCATGGCCTTCAAGTTGTTCGAGGCCTGAGGATTGCGCACGCCGTCCCATTCCGCCGTGCCGGCCCTCACCTGGTCGTCCCAGGACCATGCCCCCGGCTCCGACTTCATCAACCAGAAGGCCATCGCTTCTCCCCCCACTTGCGCGGCCGTCGCTCAGAACACGTCCTTGAGACAGTTAGCCGGTTTCCCCGGTCAAGGAAACATCTGTCTCGCCGCGGCCCGGGCAGCGCAGCGGCAAGCTACGGCAGCGCCTTCCGCCAGGGCTTGATCGTGACGCTTTCGAACAGGCCGGCCCTGTTGTAAGGGTCGCCGGCGGCGAAGGCCTCGGCCTCGGCGCGGTCCGCGAACGCCATGATGAGCAGGCTGCCGGTCGGGCGTTCGCCGTCTTCGCTCAAGATCGGGCCGGCCACGAGGATCTTGTCGCCGTTCGCCTTCAGGTACTCGAGATGCGCGGGCCGGTTTTCCGCCCGCACCGCGCCGTGGCCCGGCTTGTCGAGGCAGGTGATGACGAAGTGCATCGTGCGCGTCCTCCGTGAAGACCGTTACAGGGATTCCGCCTTGAACGGGCGGGCGAGCAGGGCCTCGATGCTGGCGTCGATCCCCGCCCCGCGGTTCAGGATCGCGTCGACCGCCGCCGAGATCGGCATCTCGATGCCGAAGCGCTCGGCCAAAGCGGTGACCGCCGCGGCGGAAAACACGCCTTCGGCGACCGTGCGGCGCCCGGCCAGCTCGGCCTCGAGCGCCCGGCCCCGGCCCAGGGCCTCGCCGAGGGAATAGTTGCGCGAAAGCCGGTTGGTACAGGTGAGCGTCAGGTCGCCGAGGCCGGAGAGCCCCATGAGGGTTTCCGGCCGGGCGCCCTTGGCGCGGCCGAGGCGCGCGATCTCGGCCAGGCCCCGGGTAATCAGCGCCGCGCGGGCGTTCTCGCCGAGCTTGCGTTCGGCGACGATGCCGCAGGCGATCGCGATCACGTTCTTGACCGCGCCGCCGATCTGCGCGCCGACGGGATCGTCGCAGAGATAGGGCCGGAAGCTGCGGCTGCCGAGCGCGGCAACCAGGCCCCCGCCGAGGTCGGCATCTTCGGCCGCAAGCGTCGCCGCGGCCGGCTGACCGCGCGCCACCTCGGCGGCGAAGGTCGGGCCGGAGAGCACCGCCGGCGGAGATTCGGGCAGGGTCTCGGCCAAGACCTCGCTCATCAGCCTGCCGGTCTCCCGCTCGATGCCCTTGGCGCAGACCACCACCGGCCGCCCGGCGTCCAGACAGGGGGCCAGATTCCGGCTTACGCCGCGCAGGTGCTGGGCCGGGGTGACGAGCAGAAGTGCGTCGCTCTCGGCCGCCTCGGCGATGTCCGATGTGGCGCGGATCGCCGGGTCGAGCGCCGCGCCGGGCAGGTACAGCGGGTTTTCGCGGCGCCCGTTGATGGTCTCCGCGACGCCCGCATCGCGCGCCCAGATCACGACGTCGCGGCCGGCGCGCCGCGCCGTCATCGCCAGTGCCGTGCCCCAGGCCCCGGCGCCGATGATGCCGATCTTTTGCATGAGACCCTTATGCCCGGCGCCTGCGCGGCGGACAAGACGGGCGCTGGCCTTTTTCGCGATCTGGCGGGCCTGCTAGGTCGCCGCCTTGCCGAGCGGCGCGGCGCCGGCAAAGACCTGAGGCGCCCGCCTTACCCGTGGTTAGGCGCCGGCCTCGCGCGTGACCGCTGCGCCGCCGCGCAGCTCTTCCAGCGGCCAGCGCGGCCTCGGCGCGAAGTCGAGGGGATCGATGAGCCCCAGGCGCAGCCGCTCGATCCCGGCCCAGGCGATCATCGCCGCGTTGTCGGTGCAGAGGTCGGGCGGCGGGGCGATCATCGCCGCGCCGCCGTCATCGGCCACCCGCTCCAGGCGGGCGCGCAAGGCGCTGTTCGCCGCGACGCCGCCGGCCACCACCAACGGCCCGTGTTGGCCGTAGCGTTCCTGGAAGCACTCGAGCGCGCGGGAGCATCGGTCGGCCAGAACGTCGCCGACCGCTGCCTGGAAGCTGGCCGCCAGGTCGGTCGTGAACCGCGGGTCCGCGCCGCGCTCCTTGTGCCTCTGCACCTGGTGGCGCACCGCGGTCTTCAAGCCCGAGAAGGAGAAGTCGAGGTTGTCGCGCCCCAGCATCGGCCGCGGCAGGTCGAAGCGTGTCGGATCGCCGGCCCGGGCCGCGCGCTCCACCGCCGGGCCGCCGGGATAGCCGAGGCCCAGCAGCTTGGCCGTCTTGTCGAAGCATTCGCCGATCGCATCGTCGATCGTGCCGCCGAGGCGCCGGTAACGGCCGACGCCCTCGACCGCCAGCAACTGGCAGTGGCCGCCGGAGACCAGCAGCAGGAGATAGGGAAAGTCCAGTTCGCCGGTCAGCCGCACGGTGAGCGCGTGGCCCTCCAGGTGGTTGACCGCGACGAACGGCAGGTTCCGCGCCGCGGCGATCGCCTTGGCGGTCATGACCCCGACGAAAACGCCGCCGATCAAACCCGGCCCGGCGGTCGCGGCCACGCCGTCGAGCGCGCTAAGCCCGAGCCCGGCCTCGTCCAGCGCCCGGGCGATCAGCCTGTCCAGGTGGTCCAGGTGGCTGCGCGCGGCGATCTCCGGCACCACGCCGCCGTAGGGCCGATGCTCGTCGAGCTGCGAGAGCACCAGGTTGGACAGGATTTTCCGCTCCGCCGCGACCACCGCGGCGGCGGTCTCGTCGCAGCTCGTTTCGACGCCGAGCGTGATCATGGCGCCGGACAGTACCCTTTCGCCCCGGGCTTGGCCACCGGCGCTGCGCCTGGCCTTGCGCCGGGCGTGGCGAGGCCGTAAAGCTTGGCGCCATGGCCGCGCAACCGCTTCTTCGGCTCGGCACGCGGGGCAGCCCGCTCGCGCTCGCCCAGACCCGCGAGGTGCGCGCGCGCCTGGCGGCCGCAAGCCCGGAGCTCGTTCCCCAGGGGGCGGTCGAGATCGTCGTCATCAAGACCACCGGGGACAAGGTCCAGAACCGCCCCCTGGCGGAGATCGGCGGCAAGGGCCTGTTCACCAAGGAGATCGAGGAGGCGCTGCTGGATGGTCGGGTCGACGCCGCGGTCCATTCGATGAAGGACCTGCCGACCTGGCTGCCCGAGGGGCTTGCGGTCTCGGCCATTCTGCCGCGCGAGGATCCACGCGATGCCTTCTTCTCGCCCCATGGTTCCAGTCTGGCCGCGCTGCCGGCCGGCGCCGTGGTCGGGACCGCGTCCCTGCGCCGCCAGGCCCAGGTGCTGCTCGCCCGCCCGGATCTGACCGTCACGCCGCTGCGCGGCAACGTCGAGACCCGTCTGCGCAAACTGGACGAGGGCCAGGTGGATGCCACGCTCTTGGCGGTTGCGGGGCTGAGGCGCCTGGGCCTGGGCGACCGGATCGCCGCCGTCCTGCCGCCCGAGGTGATGCTGCCCGCCGTGGCGCAGGGCGCGATCGGCGTGGAAATCCGCAGCGATGACGAGCGGACCCGCGGGCTGCTCGACGCGCTCAACGACCGGGGTTCGCAGCGCCGCGTCGCCGCCGAGCGCGCCTGTCTGGCGGCGCTCGAAGGCTCCTGCCGGACGCCGATCGCCGCGCTTGCCGAGCTCGACGGCGACGGCACGGTGCACCTGCGC
>JBHIDD010000084.1:0-9106 GCA_046759925.1 Kiloniellaceae bacterium | reverse complement strand
ACAGCCCTCTATCCTTACGTCTCAGATAGGACTTTTCTTATGCATATATCAATAGTTAAGACTTGTCTTGGTATAGTGCTGCCAATTAAAGTGTCCTCGGTCAGACTGCGATGCGCCTCCTCCTCGGTGCGCCGGTTTGACAGGCCTCCGCCCGAAGTGAGGCCGAAGAGGGGATCTCAGGACGGTTATCCCGCCGACGTGAGACGAAACGGGGCGGGGTTTTTGTGGGCGATGCGCCGCGCGGTTCGCCGGTGTTCCCGGTCCTGCGGGTGAGCCAGGACGCATATCGCACGGGAGGCCGGCGCCGTAAGGGGGAGTAGAGGTCGCGTGACGCGTAGGGAACTGCAGCGTCGGATCGCATCCTTCATGGAGCGGGCGTTCGTCCCGCGCGAGGTCTTCTTCCGATCCGGAGACCGATTTCACCACTACCGCCTTTCGGTCCGCTTGCAGAAGGTGCTCGCGGGCTGTGCCCTGGTGGCGGCAGCTTGGGTTCTCTATGCCAGCGCCAGCTACGTGGTGCACAGCGCGATTCTCGTCTCCAAGGACGACGAGATCGAACGCCACAGGCTGGCCTACTTCGACCTCCTGAGCGAGGTGAGCGAATATCACGATCAGTTCGCGAAGATCACCAATAACCTGGAAGCGAATCAGAACTTCCTTCTGTCCCTCTTGGAAGGCGAGGGCGGGGAGGGGAACGATGTCGCCGCGATCCAGCGCCGGCTCAAGACGTCGCAGACCGAGCGCGCCCGGATCGTCATCGCCCGGGAGGGCCTGCGCGACAAGATGCGGCAATTCGAAAGCGATCTTCGCGAGATCGCCGAACGGAATATCTCGCTGCAGTCCCAGGTCAGGCAAATGCGGGCCTTGCTGAAGAGCTCCGAGGCCGAACGGGATCACGTGGCCGCCGCGCGCGAGCAGCTCGTCCAAAGGCTGGCCCAGGTCGAGAGCACGCTAACGGATGTCACCGAAACCAAGCAGGTACTCGAGGCGTCCCTTGGCGGCCTGCACGAGGATCTGGCCGAGTCGGAGAATCGGGGGAAAGCGCTCCTGGAAACCAATTCCGAGCTGACGCAAAGGATCGGCGAGCTTGAGCAGCGGCTGAGCGCCGCGGCCACGCAACAGGCCATGCAACAGGATCGGATCGCGCAACTGAACACCTCGCTCGCCCGGGCGACGGACCGCAGCGCGCAGATGGAACACGAGCGCGACTTCCTTGCGCGGCGGGTCGGGGGACTGGAGCGGCGTCTGGTCGATTTACGTGACGCGGAGCAAGGCGTGCTCCAGCGCTTCAGCCAGCAAGCCCTAGCGAGCATCGAGGTCGTCGAGAAGACCGTGGAGATGACCGGGATCGACGTGAACGTGCTGCTGGCCCGCATCGAGGGCGAGGCCCTGGGCAAGGGTGGCCCCTTCGTGCCGGCCGACGACGCCGCGGATTTCGCACCCGGCCTCCAGCTCGAGGCGTCGATTTCCCTGCTCAACACGCAGCTCGACCGCTGGTCGGCCTTGCAAAAGGTCCTGCAGTCCTTGCCGCTCTCGGCGCCGCTCGACCAATACCGAATCAGCAGCGCTTTCGGCGAGCGCAAGGACCCGGTCAACGGCCGCAAGGCGATGCATCGGGGGATCGACTTGTCCGCACCGACGCGCTCCCCGGTGTACGCGACGGCGCCGGGCAAGGTCGTCTTTGCCGGCTGGCGCGGCCGTTACGGGCGAACGATCGAGATCGACCACGGTCATGGCTTACGGACCCGCTACGGGCATCTTCGCAAAATCCTCGTCAAGGCCGGCCAGACGGTGCGCCACCGGCAAAAGATCGGCCTGCTCGGCAGCTCCGGCCGAAGCACCGGGCCGCACGTGCACTACGAGGTCCGTTTCAGGGGCAAGGTACACAATCCACGCAAATTCCTGAAGGCAGGCGATTATGTTTTCAAAGGCTAACAAATCCGCCGAGACGTTTGCGCCGGACGGTTCCCTCGAAGAGGCGCGGCGCAGCGGCGTTCCCTCCATCATCAGCCCCGACCTGAAGATCGTCGGCGACCTCGAAAGCAGCGGCGATATCCAGGTCGACGGCAGGATCGAGGGCGATATCACCAGCCGGACGCTCACGATCGGCGAAGGCGCCATGGTCCACGGCGCGCTGGTCGCGGAAAACGTACGGATTTACGGCACGGTGACCGGCGAGGTGAAGGCGACCTCGGTCACGCTGGCCAAGACGGCCAAGGTCCAAGGGGGCATCGCGCATCGGAGCCTCGAGATGGAGGCGGGCGCCTCGCTCGTGGGGCAGCTCAGCCATCTCGACCAAGGCAAGGGCCGGGACGAGGGCAAGATTCCGGTCATGAAGCCGGATCAGGATTCCCACGTCGGGAAGCCGGGTTCGGCGACCTACCGCCCTGGCGGCAACGGCCGCGCCGCGCCGGTATCGCGCCACTCCTAAGCAGGTTTTCGAAACCCCGCCCACGGTACGCGTGGGCAGGCTTCCAAAACCTGCTGGACTCTTAAGCATTTGCGGAGTGATCTTGGCCCGGACCTTCCTGTCCGGATCGAGATCGCGCCGCTTGGTCCGTCGGCGGCAAGCCTCCGGCCCCAGGCGGCCGCTCGGCCCGCTTCGCCCGGCCCCCGCCGGTCAGGCCCCGGCGAGACCGTCCGGGGCGAGGACCTTCCGGTAGGTGTCCGGATCCACGTTCGCGCCGGACAGCGTGAGCGCGACCGTCTTGCCGCCGGCGTCGTATCGGCCGGCCAGGATCGCGGCCAGCGAGACGGCACCGCCCGGCTCGACCACCAGCTTCAGCGTCCGGAACGCATAGGCCATGGCGGCCGCCACCTCGGCGTCGCTGACCGCCAGGCCGCCGGCGAGCCAGCGGCGGTTGACCTCGAAGGTCAGCTCTCCCGGCTTTGGCGCCAGAAGGGCGTCGCAGAACGACTGCGCCGCCGGATCGTTGCCGACCCGCTCGCCAAGGGCAAGCGAGCGGCCGGTGTCGTCGAAGCCCTCGGGCTCCACGGCATAGATCTCGGTGTCGGGGCTCAGTTCGGACAACGCCAGCGCGCAGCCGGCGCTCAGGCCGCCGCCGCCGCAGCAGACCAGCAGCGCCTCCAGCTTCGCCTCAGCCAGCGCGGCCTGGCGCGCCAGTTCCAGGCCGCAGGTGCCCTGGCCGGCGATGATGGCGGGGTCGTCGTAGGGCCGGACCATGGTGGCGCCGGAGCGCCGGGCGATGTGCAGCGCCAGTTCCTCACGCGCTTCCCCCTGGCGGTCGTAGAGCACGACCTCGGCGCCGTAGCCCCGCGTGTGGTCCAGCTTGATGGCCGGCGCGTCCGCCGGCATGACGATGGTGGCCGGCACGCCGAGCAGCGCCGCTGCCGCTGCCACGCCCTGGGCATGGTTGCCCGAGGAATAGGCGATCACACCGGCTGCGCGCTCGGCCTCGGGAATCCGGCTGATCCGGTTGTACGCGCCCCGGAACTTGAAGGAGCCGGTGCGTTGCAGCGTCTCCGCCTTGAGCAGGACGCGGCCGCCCACGCGCGCGTTGAGCGCCGGCGATTCGAGGAGCGGCGTCACGATGGCCCGGCCCTCAAGGCGCCTGGCCGCCGCCTCGACGTCGGCGAAGCCGGGCACGACGGGCCGAGGGCCGTCAGCCGTCGATTCGGGCGAGGAAGTCATCGATCGCGCGCTCGGCTTCGGGTTCGTTGAGGGTGGGCACATGGCCGACGTCGGGCAGGGTCACCTGGATGAGATCCGGTTTCTCTGCGGCCATGCGCGCAAACGTCTCCGCGCTCAGCACGTCGGAGAGCCCGCCGCGGATCGCCAGCACCGGCCGGTGCCGCAGCGCCCGGTAAAGCGGCCAAAGATCGGGCTTCGGAATCCGGTTTTCGACGAGCGGCCGGGCCAGCGCCACGTCCCAGTCGAAATGCAGCCGGCCGTCCTCGCCTTCCCGGAAGGTCGCTTCGGTGAAGCGGCGCCAATCGTCTTCACTCGCAAGGGACAGCGCCGGAAAGAACCTCTTGATTTCGGCGATCGCGGCCGCCCAATTAGGCTGCGGCCGGTCCCGGGAAACGTAGTCGAGGATGCGTTGCGTGCCGTCGCGGTTCAACTCGGGCCCGACGTCGTTCAGGATGACCCCAGCCAGGGCCATAGGCGCCGCCACCGCGAGGCTCATGGCGAGCAAGCCGCCGAACGAGGTGCCACAGATCACGACGTGATGCAGGTTGCTGGCGGCCAAAAGCTGAATCACGTCGTTCAGGACCACCTGCGGCGTGTAGTTGCGCCACTGCGGATCGTAAGCGGAGCGGCCGCGGCCGCGGTAGTCGGGGCAGATCACCCGCCGGTCGCGCGCCAGGCGCCGGGCGAGGTCGTGGAAATCCTTCGAATTGCGGGTCAGGCCGCAAAGGCAGACAAGCGGCGTGCCCGTGGCGAGCGGATCGCCATAGTCGCGGTAATAGAGGCGCAGCCCGTCCTGGGCACTGAAGGTTCGCTCCCGAAAGGCCCCCGCTTCCTCCGGCATAACGCTACAGCCCGAGTAGAAGGGGAAGCTCGGTCAGCGTAGTGATCGCCGCGGCGGGCCGGCCTGGCAGGCGCTCCGGCTGCTGGCCGAAACGGTTGAGCCAGGCGACGTGGAAGCCGAAATGGGCGGCGCCGGCGACGTCGAAGGCGTTGGTCGAGACGAAGCAGGTCCGCCCCGCCTCGACGCCCAGGCGGTCGACGGCGAGCTGGTAAACCCGGCGGTCGGGCTTGTAGATGCCGACCTCCTCGACCGACAGCACGGCATCGAGAAGCTCGCCGAGCCCGGCCGAATCGATCGCCGCGGTCAACATCTCGGGCGCGCCGTTGGAGAGGATCGCGGTCGTCTTGCCGCCGTCGCGCAGGCGAGCGAGCGGGCCCTTGACGTCGGGATAGGCCTCCAGACTCAGATAGAGGTCCATGAGACGGTCGCGCAGGGCCTGGTCCTCGACCCCGTTGGCGGCCAGCGCGTAGTCCAGGCCGTCGCCGGTCACCTGCCAGAAGTCGACGTGCTCGCCCATCAGGCTGCGCAGCCAAGTATATTCGAGTTGCTTCTGCCGCCACAGGACCGAGACCTTGTCGGCCTTGTCGCCGAGCGGGGCACCGCCGCGTCCGACGGCGGAATGAACGTCGAACAGCGTCCCGTAGGCGTCGAAGACGCAGGCGCCGATGTCGGCGAAAGCGGGATGGCTCATGGCGGCCTCGCGGTCCTGGGAGCCCTTTGTACGGATGAAGGCAAGCGCCTTCGCCCGCTAAAGGCAACAAGAAAGATCGCCCGGCTTCTCGCGGTTGGCCCGGGAGGTAAAATTCGTCGGCGTGCGCGGCGCCGCGTGTGGGGACTCGCCGCCGTTCAAGTGCCGCCGGTAAACCGCCAGGCTTTCCAGGACCCGCTGGACGTAATTGCGGGTTTCGTTCAAGGGGATGCTTTCGATCCAGTCGATCGGATCGACTTCGCCGGTTCGGGGATCGCCGAAATCACGGATCCAGCGGTCGGCCCGCGACGGCCCCGCGTTGTACGCGGCCAGCGCCAGGACATACGACCCGTCGTATCGCTCGGTGAGCGTCAAGAGATACGCGCGGCCGAGCCGCAGGTTGTAGTCGGGGTCCTCGGTCAGCTTCCGGCGGCTATATCTCACCCCGATCTTCCGGGCCATGCGCTTGGCGGTGCCTGGCAGGAGCTGCATCAGGCCGCGCGCGCCGGACCGGCTGACCGCCCCGCTGTAGAAGGCGCTTTCCTGGCGGATCAGGGCCAGCACCAGGGCCGGTTCCGGCTTCTTCGGCAGCGACAGGGAGGGGTAGAGCTGCGACGGCAGCAGGAAGCCGGCCCGCCGGGCGGCCTTGGCCGTCTTGACCGCCATGTCCGGGCGCTTTTGGTCGTGGGCCAGCTCGGCGATGAGGGCATAGTCCGCCGCCGTCTTGGCGGTCTCCCTCAGGCGGATCAGGAAGCGCTCCTGCAGGTTCCTTTGGCGCAGCGCGCCGAGCATCCGGACCACCTCCACCATTTCGCGCTTGTCGAAGGCCGCGCGCGCCTCGGCGCCCGGCGCCGCGGCCGCCGGCAGGGGCTCCACCGGCGGCCGGCCCAGACGGTACCGGGCCAACTGGCCGTAGAAGGTGGTGTCGTACCGGGCCGCTTCGGCGAACCACTGCGCCGCGACGGCGTCCCACTGCGCCACCTCGGCATGGGCGTTCGATTGCCGGACCCGCTCCGCCACGGCCCGGCCCGCCTCGCCGGCCCAGAACGCGCTGCGCGCGAGGCTGATCGGCGTGCTGACGACGTGGTGAATCCGGGTGAAGTGCCGGTAGGCGACCTGCGGCAGCTCGAGGAAGCGCAGCGAAATCCAGCCGGCCAACGACTCGCCCTCGGCGAAGCCCACGCCGTCTTTCAGCCCGTGCCTGCCGGCGATGCGGTAGGCGACCGAGATCTCGCCGTGACCCAGCGCTTCACGCGCCGCCCAGTGGCGCAGCGGCCACCAGAGCGCTGGCCGGGGGGCTGTCGGGTTGGGCGGATCGAGCAACTCGATGACGCCTTCGTAGCGGCGTTTGCGTTGACGCCAGCGGGCGCGTTCGAATATCAGACCCGGGTCCTGGCGCAGCGCGGCGGGCACCCGTTTGACCGCCCGATCCACACCCGGCCGCATGCCGGCGAGCAGCCGGCGCGCTTCGGCCAGCGCCGGATAGCCGCCGCCGAGCCGCCGGGCCTGGCGCTTGGCGGTCCGGAACCGGCGATCCCACAAAAGCCGCTCGAGGCGCGCGAGCTCGTCCTCGCGTCGAAGCAACTTGGCGAAGCGCTTGCGGAAGGCGCGCTCCGTGCGACGGGTGAAATCGCGCTCGACCCAGGTCCGGCGCAGCAGCGCGGTGGCACGGCCCTGTTTCCCGGTGCGGATCAGGGCCTCGGCGTAGCGCATGGCGCCCTCGGCGGTCTTCGGCGTCCGGGCCTCGAACCAGGCGAGCACCCGCGGATCCGGGAGGTCGCCCGTCATGGCCAGCTCGGCCCGGCGTTGCAGGGCCTCTTGACCGGGCCAGTCGGCGTTGTTCTCGAGAAATGCCGCGGCCTCGTCGAAATTTCCGCCCGGGTCGGGCTCGGTCAGTTCGAGCCATTGCAGGACCTTGGCAGGAAGCGGGTTCTCCGCCTTGCCCGCCCGGGCCCGGGCGCGCCGGAACCGCTTGGCTTGCGCCTGGCGGAAGGCGTCTTTGTAGATCTTCTGGTCGCGTGCCGAAAGCACGGGATCCTGGACCTTGCCTGGCGGCCCGGTTTCATGGGCCCAGGCCGGCAGTGCGGCCAGCCAGGCGAGGAGGACGGCGCTGCGAAGACCCGCTTTCACGACCGGCATATTCAATTGATCGGAGTCATATCGGAGTCATATTCGTGACACTACCGGCCGAGTCGTTAACATCGATTTTGCTTTGCCCAGTGCCGGGTTGGGCCGCCGCGGCCTTGCCGCCACCCGGCCCAGGGGCTATGGTCGAGCTGCGCGGACCGCGGGTTCGCCTACCTGGACACCGACTGGGGTGACGCCATGTCCGGTCCAATGTTCAAGGGCTCCGTCCCGGCCCTGATTACGCCGTTCGCGAACGGCCGGGTCGACGAAGCCGCCTTCCAGAGATTCGTCCAGTGGCAGATCGACCAGGGCAGCCACGGCGTGTTTCCCTGCGGCACGACCGGCGAATCGCCGACCCTGTCGCATGACGAGCACACGCGGGTGACCGAGCTATGCATCGAGGTGGCCAAGGGCAAGGTGCCGGTCATCGCCGGCACCGGCTCCAACTCGACGGAGGAGGCCATCAGTCTGACTCGCCACGCCAAGAAGGCCGGGGCGGATGCCGCCTTGGTGGTCACGCCTTACTACAACAAGCCGACCCAGGAGGGCCTCTACCAGCACTACAAGGCGATCCATGACGCGGTCGAGATCCCGATCGTCATCTACAACATCCCGGGCCGCAGCGTCGTCGACATGACCGTCGAGACCATGGCGCGGCTGGCCGAACTGCCCAACATCGTCGGCGTCAAGGACGCCACCGCGGACCTGGCCCGGCCGGCCAGGACCCGCGCGGCCATCGGCAAGGACTTCGCCCAGCTCTCCGGCGAGGACGCGACGGTGGTGCCCTTCCTGGCCCAGGGGGGGCACGGCTGCATGTCGGTGACCGCCAACGTGGCGCCGCGCCAATGCGCCGATCTGCACGAGGCCTGGCAGCGCGGCGATCTCGCGACCGTGCAGCGGATCAACGATCGTTTGATGCCGTTGCATCAGGCGCTTTTCGCCGAATCCAGCCCGGGTCCGGTCAAGTACGCGGCGAGCGTCTTGGAGCTCTGCGAGAACCGCCTGCGCCTGCCGTTGGTGAGCGTGACCCCGGCGACCGAGGGCAAGGTCCACGACGCCATGACGCACGCCGGACTGATCAATTGATCGAACCGCCGGACTCGACATGGCCGCAGGCGCCAAACGGGTCGTCGCGCAGAACCGCCGGGCGCGCCGCGACTACTTCATCGAGGACTCGCTCGAGGCCGGCCTGGTGCTGACCGGCAGCGAGGTCAAATCGCTGCGCCAGGGCCGGTGCTCGATCGGCGAGTCCTACGCCCAGGAGAAGGCCGGCGAGCTGTTTCTGCAGAACGCGCACATCTCCCCTTACGAGGCTGCCAACCGCTTCAATCACGCGCCACGCCGGCCGCGCAAGCTGCTGATCCACCGCCGGGAACTCAACCGACTGATCGGCCGGATCCGCCGCGCGGGCTATACCATCGTGCCGCTGTCGATCTATTTCAACGAGCGCGGCATCGCCAAGGCCGAGCTGGGCCTGGCCCGCGGCAAGCGCAAGGCGGACAGGCGCGAGAGCCAGAAGCAACGCGACTGGCAGCGGCAAAAGGCGCGCCTGCTGCGCGACAAGGGCTAGTACCCTCCATCATAGGAGGATGGCACATGTGATCGTCTTTTCGGGTCCTTTGGGTAGGAAGCGTCGCGCCGGCGATGCGGGGACATCGTCAAGCGGCGCTGACGCCCGCCAAAGGGCGCGAAAAGCGACCCTTCGGGCGGCCCTGGGCGGCCATCGGGTGTCGTCGCGCGGCTCTCGTGATGAGCCCCGCATCACGTCGAACCGCGCTCCTAACCGAATGACCACCCA
>JBHIDD010000083.1:0-9153 GCA_046759925.1 Kiloniellaceae bacterium | reverse complement strand
TCCACGCGATGGACAAGTACACGGAGCTCAAGGCCACTTGGATTCAGTTACACTAGCCAGCCCGCAGCGAAGGGAGGAGGACAATGGGAAACAGAGGCTTGCGCGGGTTCCTGGTCGCGCTGGCGAGCGGCATGGTGCTCGTCGGATCGGCCGGGACGGCGCGATCGGAGGTCGCGAAAGTCTGGGAAACCGAAGGATTCAAGAACCCGGAATCGGTCCGCTACGATCCCGCGCGGGACGTGCTCTACGTCTCCAACGTCAACGGCTCGCCCGTCGAGAAGGACGGCAACGGTTACATCTCCAAGCTCGCCCCCGACGGCCGGGTGATCGAGGATCGCTGGGTCTCGGGCCTGGACGCGCCCAAGGGCATGGCCGTGCTCGGCGACCGGCTCTACGTCTCGGACATCGACCAGCTGGTCGAAATCGACATCGGTGCCGGCAGAGTCGCCGGGAGATACCCGGCGCCGGGAGCGAAATTTTTGAATGATGTCACCGCCGACGCCGCCGGGCGCGTCTATGTTTCGGACATGATGGATGATGCCATCTATCGCTTGGAGGGAGGCACGTTCTCCCTGTGGCTGAAGAATGAGGCGCTGACCTCGCCCAACGGCCTGGTGGCCGAGGCGGAGCGCCTGCTGGTCGCCGCCTGGGGGGTCAGGACCGAGGGATTCGCGACGAAAACTCCGGGGCAGTTGAAAACCGTCTCCTACGGCTCCAGGGCCGTCGCCAGCCTGGGCGAGGGTGCCCCCGTGGGCAACCTGGACGGCCTCGAGCCCGATGGCAGCGGCAGATACCTGGCAACCGATTGGATGTCCGGCGCCCTGTTCCGGATCGACCCCTCGGGCCAGGCCGAGCTGCTCTTGGACCTGAACCAGGGCAGCGCGGACCTCGGATACATCGCGCCACGGAAATTGGCCGTCATTCCCATGATGAACGACGGCAAGGTGACGGCCTACCGGGTGGATTAGACGCGCGTATTCCCGCCGCCCTGATGGCGGAAAACCGCGCCGGACGATCAGCCGCGTGGCGTCCGCCCATCGAGCGTCATCAGCGGCCCGTAGAGGTCCGGCCGGCGGTCGCGGAACAGGCCCCAGGCGGCGCGGCTCGCGCGGATCGCCTCGAGGTCGAAGCTGGCGGTGATCACCGCTTGGGCATCGCGCGGCGCCTCGGCCACCTTGGCGCCGGTCTGATCCGCGATGAAGGACGCGCCGTAGAAGTCGATCGCGCAGGACTCGCCTTCCTCGCGGCCGATCCGGTTGCTGGCCACCAGCGGGACCATGTTGGCCGCCGCGTGGCCCTGCATGGCGCGCTGCCAGTGGCCCCTGCTGTCGATCGTGGCATCCTGGGGCTCGCTGCCGATGGCGGTCGGATAGAACAGGATCTCCGCGCCTTTAAGCGCCATGGCGCGGGCGGCCTCCGGGAACCACTGGTCCCAGCAGACCGCGGCGCCGATGACGCCGTAGCGCGTCCGCCAGGCCTGGAAGCCGGTATCCCCGGGGTTGAAGTAGAACTTCTCCCGGTAGCCCGGCCCGTCGGGGATGTGGCTCTTGCGGTAGAGTCCCAGGTTGCGCCCGTCGGCGTCGATCACGGCAAGCGCGTTGTAGTGCGCGTTGTTCGCCCGCTCGAAGAAGCTGACCGGCAGGACCAGCTCCAGCTCGACGGCCAGCGCGCTCATGCGCTTCAAGACCGGGTGGTCGGCCGCCGGCCGGGCCAGGGCAAACAGCTCTTGCCTCTGGTCCTTGCAGAAGTAGGGCGTCTCGAAGAGCTCCTGGAGAAGCACGATTTGCGCGTCCTTGGCGGCGGCCTCGCGAACCAGCGCCTCGGCGGTCTCGAGGTTCCGCTCCTGGTCCCAGGTGCAGGCCATCTGCGTGGCCGCGACGGTGACTTGGGTCATGCTCGGCTTCCCTGCGCCAAACAATTTTGAACCACAGAGACACAGAGGCACAGAGGTATTTTAGAAGAATTCCGATGGTGATCTTTACGGCTCAAGCGAAATTTCCCTCTGAGCGTTCTCTCTACGTCTCTGCGTTCTCTCTGCGTTCTCTCTGCGTCTCTGTGGTGAAACCCTGTTAAACCTCAAGCCATCCCCAGGTCCTTGGCGGTCAGGTCGAGGCCGATCTTCAAAATCCGGATCATTTCGTCGATGTTCCGCTTTTCGAAGACGAGCGGCGGCGACATCACCATGACGTCGCGCACCGCGCGCACCATCAGTCCGTTCTCGATGCAGTGGTCGCGGCAGACGATCCCGACCTCGCCCGGCGGATCGAAGTGGCGCCGTGCCGCCTTGTCCTTGACCAGCTCGACCCCTCCGATGAGGCCCAGCGAGCGGACTTCGCCGACCAGCGGATGGTCGATGAGCTCCTCGAGGCGCTCTGTGAGGTAAGGCCCGGTCTCCTCGGCCACCCGCTCGATCAGCTTTGCCTCGGCGATGATCCGGATGTTCTCCAGCGCGACCGCGCAGGCCACCGGATGGCCCGAGTAGGTAAAGCCGTGGCAGAACTCGCCGCCGTCCTCGATCAGGGTCTTGGCGACGCGGTCCCCGACCATCGCGGCGGAGAGCGGCAAATACCCCGAGGTCAGACCCTTGGCAAGCGTCATGATGTCCGGCTCGAGCCCGTAGTATTCGCTGGCGAACCATGTGCCGATGCGGCCGAAGCCGCAGATCACTTCGTCGACGATCAGAAGGACGTCGTGCCTGCGGCAGATGCGCTGGACCTCCGGCCAGTAGGTCTCCGGCGGGATGATCACCGCGCCGGCGCCCTGGATCGGCTCGCCGATGAAGGCGGCGACCCTCTCTGCGCCCAGCTCCAGGATCTTGTCCTCGACCGCCCGGGCCGCCTTGCGGCCGAAGTCCTCCGGCGAAAGATCGCCGCCGTAATCGTACCAGTAGGGCGGCATGACGTGAACGAAGCCCGGCAGCGGCAGGTCGGCCTGGCCGTGCATCGCCGCCATCCCGCCGAGGCTCGCCGCGGCCATGGTGCTGCCGTGGTAGGCGTGCTCGCGGCCGATGAAGGTCTTCTTGGCGGTTCTGCCCTGGAGGTTCCAGAAATGGCGGACCAGGCGCACGATGGTGTCGTTGGCCTCCGAGCCGGAGGATCCGTAGAACACGTGGTTGAGGCCCTTAGGCGTCAGTTCCGCCAGTTTCTCGGCCAGCTCGACCGAACTGGGCGTCGCGGTCTTGAAGAAGGTGTTGTAGTAGGGCAGCTCCAGCATCTGGCGGTAGGCGGCCTCGGCCAGCTCCTTGCGGCCGTAGCCCACGTTGACGCACCACAGCCCCGCCATGCCGTCGAGCAACCTTTTCCCTTCGGAGTCGGTGAGCGTGACCCCCTCGGCCCGGGTGATAATCCGGCTGCCGCCTTCCGTGGCAAGGCGCCGGTAGTCGGTGAAAGGGTGCAGATGGTGACGCGTGTCGGCCTCGCGCCACCGGACCGTCGCGTTGCGCGCGGGCATGCTGGTCATGATCTTCTCGTCCCTTTTTGGCTGCGGCTGGGCTGTGGTTGCTCTGGGATCAGGGGCCAGTGCCGTGCCCCGGAGCCGCCGCGCTAAGGGTTGAAGTCGATCCGGGCGCAGGTGATCAGCAGGTCGGCGTGGGCCGTGCGCCGCGATACACCTGCGCGGTCCTGCGTCGCAAGGGACGTGTCTCGGCTCATCGGGGTCGCCCGGGTGATCCGCCGTCACCATAGACCCTAAACGTTTACACCATAGACCCCAAAACGTTTAACAGAAGGTGCGCGCTCCCAAGACGGGGTGACCTGGCGGACAGCGTCGCGTCCGGTCTCCTCGATCAGGCGATCGCCGCGGCGACCGTGTTGCCGAGGACCCGCCCGATCGCGCGAGTGCCGCTGAAGCGGTCAGGCGGGCCGCTCGCATGCCCGCCTGGCGCGCGGGGCGAAAACCGGACGCCAGCGGCGCGTTGAAAGGGATGCGCCTCATCTGATAGCACTGGAGCCATGCCGCGCGAGGCCCACCCCGAGTCCTACTACGCCGCCACCGCGACGCCGCTTCCGGAGTTCCCGGAGCTTACCGGCGAGATCGGCGCCGAGGTCTGCGTCGTGGGCGGCGGCTATGCCGGCCTGTCCACCGCGCTGGAATTGGCCGAACGCGGTTTCGACGTGGTCCTGCTCGAGGCCAGGCGGGTCGGTTGGGGCGCCTCGGGGCGCAACGGCGGGCAGATCTGCACCGGCTACGCCGCCGGCATGGGCCAAATCGAGGGCCGTGTCGGCAAGGACGACGCCAGGAGGCTCTTCGCCTTGGCCGAGGAGGCGAAGGCGATCATCCGCGAACGGGTCGCGCGCCTCGCCATCGACTGCCAGCTCAAGTGGGGCTACTTCCACGCCGCCGGCAAGCCCCGCCAGCAGCGCGCCCTGGCCCTTACCCAGGAGCGCTGGGCCCGGGACTTCGGCTACGACGCCACACGTCTGGTCGAAGGACCGGACGCGGTCGCCGGCTACGTCAATTCCAGCGCCTATGTCGGCGGCCTGTTCGACGGGCGCGCCGGGCACCTCCATCCGCTGAACTATTGCCTGGGCCTGGCCCGCGGGGCGGCGGCCGCGGGGGTGCGGATCTTCGAGGGCTCCGAGGTCCAGGCGCTCGACTTCGGCGCGCGTCCGCGCGCCCGTTGCGCCCGGGGCAGCGTCAAGGCGAGGTTCCTGGTGCTCTGCGGCAACGCCTACCTCGGCAATCTGGTGCCGCCGATGCGGCGCAAGATCATGCCGGTCGGCACCTACATCGGGGCGACCCGGCCGCTCGGCGCGGCCCGCGCGCGGGCGCTGATCCCGGACGACATCGCGGTCTCCGACTGCAACTTCGTGCTCAACTACTTCCGGCTGTCGCCCGATGACCGGATGCTGTTCGGCGGCCGGGTGAGTTACTCGACAATCGTGCCGCCCGACCTGCCGCGGGCCCTGCGCAAGAAGATGCTGGCGGTCTTCCCGGGTCTCGCGGACGTCGGCTTCGATTACACCTGGGGCGGCTTCGTCGCGATCACCGTGGAGCGCACGCCGCATCTCGGGCGCATCGGATCGAACGTCTATTTCGCCCAGGGGTTCTCGGGCCAGGGCGTGGCGCTGACCGGCGTTGCGGGCCGGCTGCTCGCCGAGGCGATTTCCGGGCAGGCCGGGCGCTTCGATGTCCTGGCCCGCCTGCCGCACACCACCTTTCCGGGAGGCCGGCTGCTGCGCACACCGACGTTGGCGCTGGCGATGTTGTGGTACCGGCTGCGCGACCTTCTCTAATCCACTGTTTTGTAAAAACTTTGTACAAAGTAGGCAAAACCTTCGAACGGCGAGAATTAGCACCCCCGCGGCACAGAGGCCCGGGAGCGCCGCCACCGGCGCCGGAGGAATTCCGTTCGAGGCCGGGCCAGGCTAACATACCGACGACCATACCGACGACGCGGCCGACCGATAGGGGCCGAATGTCGCTCAGCCTGGGGACCGCCCGCCGGACGGCGGGCCGCAACAGCATATGGTGGGGGCTTGGTACGATCATGCTGAGCTGGCTGGTCACGGCTTGCGCCCTTTTGACGCCGCTGCCCGGAAAATCGTCGCTCGAGGAGCGCCTCGCCGCCATGCCGACCGGCGGTCTGCCGCTTCGGGGCCGGGTCATCATCCATTGGGACGAGCACCAGATTCCCTTCATCGAGGCCGAGCACGATGCGGACGCGGCCTTCGCGCTCGGCCTGGTGCACGCCCATCTGCGGCTCGGGCAGATGGAAATCTTTCGGCGCATATCCCAGGGCCGCATCGCCGAAATGGGCGGGCCGCTCGCGGCCGACATCGACCACGGGCTGCGCATCCTGAATTTCGGCCGGGCCGCGGCCAAGATCGCGGCGTCGCTGCCGCCCGAGACGCGGGCCTGGCTCGACGGCTACGTGCGCGGGATCAACCATTACCAGCGCCACGTCGCCAAGCTCCCGCTCGAGTACGCGGTGCTGGGGCTCGAGCGCGAAGCTTGGACGGTGGGTGACGTGCTCACCACCGGGCGCCTCGCGGGCACCGATGTCAACTGGCTGGTCTGGGCCAACCTTCTGAAGCTGCGCCGGCGCGACGACTGGCCCGAGATCTGGGCGCGGCTGGTCGAGAGCGGCAGCGCCTCGGTGCCGAGCTTCGAGGGCACGCGCGACTCGGGCCTGCTCGATGACCTGTTCGCGGGTCTTAGCCGGTCGGGCAGCAACAGCCTCGCCGTTGCGCCGCGCCGCAGCAAGAGCGGCGGTGCGATCATGGCCAACGACCCGCACCTCGGCATCCAGCTGCCCAACATCTGGCTGCTCGCCGGGATCAAGTCGCCCTCCTACCACGTCGTCGGGGTGATGTTCGCCGGCCTGCCGATTTTCGCCATAGGGCGCAACCCGTGGATCTCCTGGGGCGGCACCAACATGCGCGCGGCCTCGAGCGAGCTCTACGACGTCTCCCGGCTTCCGCCCGGCGAGATCACCGAGCGCCGTGAGACGATCGGCGTGCGCTGGTGGTTCGATCGCGACATCACCGTGCGCGAAACCAAATGGGGCCCGGTCCTGTCGGATGCCCCGCTGCTCAAGGGCATGGGCGCGCCGGCCTTCGCGCTGAAATGGACCGGCCATCAGGCAAGCGACGAAATCACGGCCATGCTCAACGTGAGCCGCGCCCGGAACTTCAAGGAGTTCCGCGACGCCTTCCGGAGCTTCGCGGTCCCCGGCGAGAACATGCTCTATGCCGACCATGACGGGAACATCGGCCAGGTCATGGCGGTCCGGCTTCCGGACAGGAACGGTCCGCCGCCCGGGGACATCATCCTCGATGCGCTGACGCGCGAGGCGATCTGGGAGACCATGCGGACCGTCGAGGACCTGCCGTTCAGCCTCAACCCGGAACGGGGCTTTCTGGTCTCGGCGAACAACCGCCCGGCCGAGACCGAGACCCCGATCGGTTATTTCTTCTCACCCGATGACCGGGTCGAACGCATGGCCCGGTTGCTGGAGGCCACCGGAAAGGTTGGCTTGAAGGAGATCGAGCAGATCCAGCAGGACGTCTACATGCCGTCGTCGGTCACGCTCCGCGACGTGCTGGTCCGCAGGCTTGATCTGTCGGGCATCGCCGCGGCCGCCACCGGCAGGCAGCGCGAGGTCATCGACCTGCTCGAAAGCTGGGACGGGCATTATCGCGCGGGTTCGCGCGGCGCGTTGGCATTCGAGCTGTTTCGCAACGCCTTCACCAGCACCTTCTACGAGTTCACCTTCGGCGGCCAGGACTGGGCCGCTTTCGCGGGCATAAGCCGGATCAAGTCGCTGATGCTCGAGGATCTCGAGCGGGCCGAGCCGGAAAAACTCGATCACGCGCTGCGGCGCGCCCTGCAGGCGGCGGCGGACCGGCTCGACGACTTCGCCGACTGGGGGGACATGCACCGGCTGGGACTGGCGCACCCGCTGCGCCTGCTGCCGCTGATCGGCGGCCGCTACCGGTTCACCGACCTCCCCATCGGCGGGAGCAGCGACACGCTGATGAAGACCGCCCACGGGCCGACCGACCGGCGTCATTTCACCCGGTACGGCTCCAATGCCCGACATGTTTCCGATCTCTCGGACATGGATTCGAATTACTTCGTCCTGCTCGGCGGGCAGGACGGCTGGTTCAACAGCACGACCTTCCTCGATCAACTGCCGCTGTGGCTGGAGGGCAAATACATTTGGCTGCCCCTGCGCATGGATACGGTGCGGGCGCGTTTTGCGCACAAGACGGAGCTGGCGCCGGACCACGGCGAGCGTCCGGGCTAATCGCCCCGGCGGGCCAACTCGCGGTCCTCGGCGCCCGGCCGTCATGCTTGATGCGACCCCGCTGCTGAGACTCTACGCCCGGTACCGGATGGCCCGGCTCCGGGCACAGAACCCCGTCGAGGTGCAGGAGCAGCAGCTTCTCCGCCTCGTCGCGAAGGCGCGCGACACCCGGTTCGGCAGGGATCACGGGTATTCGGACATCGGGAGCGTCAGGCGGTTCCAGGAACGGGTCCCCTTGCGCCGCTACGAGCAGTTCTGGGACGAATACTGGAGCCCGGCCTTTCCGCGGCTCGCCGACTGCACCTGGCCGGGCACGATCCCGTTTCTCGCGGTGACCTCGGGCACGACCAGCGGGGTTACCAAATCCATCCCGTGCTCCCGGGAGATGAACGGCGCCAACAAAAGGGCCGGGGCGGATCTGATCGTGCATCACCTGGCCAACCGCCCCCGGAGCAGGCTGCTTGCCGGGCGGAACTTCATGCTTGGCGGCAGCACCGATCTGATCGAGCTGGCCCCCGGAATCACGAGCGGGGACTTAAGCGGGATCGCGGCGAAGGTCATGCCGTGGTGGGCGAGGCTGCGTTATTTCCCGCCCCGGCATCTCGAAAAAATCGCCGACTGGGAGGAGAAGATCGACCGGCTCGCCCGCGAGTCCGTCGGCGAAGAGATCCGCTCGCTGAGCGGCACGCCAAGTTGGCTTTTGATCTTCTTCGACAAACTCGCCGCGTTGCGCCCGGGATCGGGGCGCCAGATTCGGAACTTTTATCCCAATCTGGAGCTCCTGGTTCACGGCGGCATCAACTTCGCGCCCTATCGGGCGGCATTTTCCGGGCTTCTGGAGGGCAGCCACGCCGAGACGCGGGAGGTGTACGCCGCGAGCGAGGGGTTCGTCGCCGTCGCCGATCGCGGCGACGGCGAAGGGCTCAGGCTGATCCTCGATACCGGACTTTTTTTCGAGTTCGTTCCGGTCGACCAACTGGACCGTCCGAATCCGACCCGACACTGGCTCGCGAACGTGGAGCCGGGCGTAAACTACGCCCTGATTCTCAGCACCTGCGCCGGCCTCTGGTCGTATGTCTTGGGCGATACCGTCAGGTTCGTCGAACTTAACCCGCCGCGGATTCTGATCACGGGCCGAACGTCCTACACGCTGTCCGCCTTCGGCGAGCACCTGATCGGCGAGGAAATCGAGGAGTCGGTGAGCGCCGCGGCCGACGCGATCGCGGCGGCGGTAACCGATTACGCGGTCGGCGCCCTGTTTCCCGAAAGGCCAGGCGATCTGGGCGGGCATCTCTATATCGTCGAGTTCGCCGGTGCGGTGCCCGAGGCCGCGCGCATCGACGCCTTTGCCCGGGCCCTCGACGACGCGCTCTGTGCCACCAACGAGGACTACAAGATCCACC
>JBHIDD010000082.1:0-9431 GCA_046759925.1 Kiloniellaceae bacterium | reverse complement strand
GTCTTTTGGGTAGGAAGCGTCGCGCCGGCGATGCGGGCACATCGGCAAGCGGCGCTGACGCCCGCCAAAGGGCGCGAAAGGCGACCCTTCGGGCGGTCCTGGGCGGCCATCGGGCGGCGTCGCGCCTGCCTGCGCGAAGCCGAGGCTTCGCTTCGGCGAAGGCAGGCGGCCCTCGTGATGAGCCCCGCATCACGTCGAACCGCGCTCCTAACCGAATGACCACCCAGGGCCGTCACACGTGTCACCCTTCTATGATGGAGGGTACTGGCTCCCGGCTCTCGGCCGTCGTGCCCTGAGCGCGCCATGTTTCGCCGTCGCAACCCTCTGCCATTTGCCCGGCGCATCGCCGAGTGGGTGTGGCCGCGCGCCGGCTGGCGCCGCGCCTCGACCTATATCGCCCTCCGGCTGCGCCGGCTGCCGGGAACCCCCCACCGGATCGCCGCCGGCTTCGCCAGCGGCGCGGCGATCTCGTTCACCCCTTTCATCGGCTTCCACTTCGCCGGCGCCGCCCTACTCGCGCTCATGCTGCGCGGCAACATCCTGGCCTCGGCGCTCGGCACCGTGGTCGGCAATCCTTGGACCTTCCCTCTGATCTGGGCCTGGACCTACGTCTTCGGGCTTTGGCTGCTCGGCGAGGAAGCAATCTCCGCGCTTCCGAATGACCTGAGTTTACACTACATTTTCGAGCGGCCTTGGGACGTGTTCTGGCCCATGACGGTCGGCGGCATTCCCACTGCGATTGCCGCGTGGTTCGCGTTCTTCTGGCCGGTTCGGCGCATTGTCGCGGCGTACCAGCGCGCGCGCGAGCGCCGGATGCGCAGGAAGGCCGAGAAATTGCGGGAGCAGGCCAGGGGGGTGGCGTTGGACGAGTATGGCAAGGAGGAGGCATGAAGCAGCTGCGCCTGGGCGTGAACATCGACCATGTGGCAACCATTCGAACCGCGGGGGGCGGGGTCCAGCCCGACCGGGGGCGCGCCGCCAGTCAGGCCGCGGCGGCCGGCGCCGACGGCATCACCGCGCACCTGCGCGAGGACCGGCGCCACATCTCGGATGCCGACATCGTCCGCCTGTCGCAGGAGATCGACCTGCCGCTCAACCTGGAGATGGCGGCCACCGAGGAGATGCTCGAGATCGCCCTGCGGCACCGGCCGCACGCGGCCTGCATCGTGCCGGAGAAGCGCCAGGAGGTGACCACCGAGGGCGGGCTCGACGTGGCCGGCGGGACTGCCGGGCTCCGGCCCTATTGCGATCGGTTGACGGCGACCGGAATCCGGGTCTCGCTCTTCGTCGACCCGGAGCCACGGCAGCTGGAGGCCGCCAGGGCACTCGGCGCGCCGGTCGTCGAGCTGCACACCGGCGCCTATTGCGACGCCTTCCTCGAGGACCCCGGCGGGCCCAGGACCGCGGCCGAACTCGAGCGCATCATCGAGGCGGCGCGACAGGCCGGCGAGCTGGGCCTCGAATGCCACGCGGGCCACGGTTTGACCTTCGACACCGTGGGATCCGTTGCGCAAATCCCCAACATCGTCGAACTGAACATCGGCCACTTCCTGGTCGGCGAAGCGATCTTCTGCGGGCTGGAAAGCGCCATCAGGCGCATGCGCAGCCTCATGGACCGGGCGCGGGCCGAGGCCGGCGGAGCCCGCAGCGCTTGACCGGTCAGGCGCACCGATGCCTGCCATGATCCTCGGCCTCGGCAACGACTTGATCGACATCCGCCGCATCGAGAAGACCCTCGACCGCTTCGGCATACGCTTTACCGAGCGGGTCTTCACCGAGGTGGAGCAGCGCAAATCCGACCGGCGCGCCGCCCGGGCGGCCAGCTACGCCAAGCGCTTCGCCGCCAAGGAGGCTTGCGCCAAGGCGCTCGGCACCGGGGTGCCGCGGCGCGGCGTCCATTGGCGCGACCTTGGAGTGGTCAACCTGCCCAGCGGCAAGCCAACCATGGAGTTGAGCCGCGGCGCGGCCCGCCGTCTGGAGGAAATCACCCCGTCGGGCATGACGGCGCAAATCGACCTCACGCTCACCGACGACTATCCCTTGGCGCAGGCGATCGTCATCATTTCCGCCGTGCCGAAAGCCCCGGCATGACGCGAGACGCCGATCCGGCCGGCGGCAACGCAAGGGGCGCGACCGGCCCCGGTCGACCGCCGGTACCGCCGCTTTTATCCGCGTCTAATATATATGTAGATCAATAGGTTGCATGGAAAGTTTGATGCCAAAGAAGAAATCGGGTGTCGTCCTGGAAACGCTGCGTACGGTCATCTACGCAGTGTTGATTGCCATGGTCGTTCGGATTTTCATTTACGAGCCATTCAACATTCCCTCGGGCTCGATGCGGCCGACGCTCTTGGTGGGCGACTATCTCTTCGTTTCGAAGTTCTCCTATGGTTTCAGCCGCTATTCGCTACCGCTGGACGTGTCGCTGATCAAAGGCCGCATCTTCGCGAGGGAGCCCGAGCGCGGCGACGTCGTCGTCTTCAAGCTGCCCTCGGACAACAGGACGGACTTCATCAAGCGCATCGTCGGTCTTCCGGGCGACACCATCCAGGTGAAGCGCGGCATCCTGCATATCAACGGCCAGCCGGTTAAGCGCGAGAAGGTCGGCGAACATTCGGTTCCGGCATTCGCCGGGTTTGGCGCGACGGTCACCGAGTACATCGAGACGCTGCCGAACGGCCGGACGCACCGGATGTGGGAGATGAGCGATGGCGACATGCTCGACAACACCCCGGTCTTCACCGTGCCGCCGGGCCATTATTTCGCGATGGGCGACAACCGGGACAGCAGCCAGGACAGCCGGGTCATGTCCTTGGTCGGCTTCATCCCCTTCGAGAACCTGATCGGCCGGGCCGAGTTCATGTTCTTCTCGCACAACGAAAGCGCCAGCCTGTTCAAGCCCTGGACCTGGCCGGGCGCGATCCGCTTCAGCCGCATCCTCGATGGCATCGAATAACGCCCGAAAAGACGCGCAGGTTCCCGAAGATCGCACGGACTGGGAGCGGCTGGCGGGGCGCCTGGGCCACCGCTTCGCGCGGCCGCAGCTCCTGGTTCAGGCGCTGACCCATCCAAGCGCCGCAACGAAGCGCGGGCGCGGCGACGACAGCTACGAGCGGCTCGAGTTCCTTGGCGACCGGGTGCTCGGCCTGATCGTCGCCGACCTTTTGCTGCGCCGTTTCCCGCACGAGACCGAAGGCGCGCTCGCCCTGCGACACGCCGGCTTGGTGCGGCGCGAGACCTTGGCCGAGGTCGCCCGCGGCCTCGGGCTCGAGGCGCACCTCCGGCTCGCCAAAGGGGAAGACGCGGCGGGCGAGCGGCACAATCCGGCCTTGCTGGCCGATGCCTGCGAGGCGGTGATCGGAGCGCTTTATCTCGATGCCGGGCTGGGCGCGGCGCGCGCCCTGGTGGAATCGCTCTGGACCCCGCTGCTGGAGTCGGCGCAAAAGCCGCCGCAGGACGCCAAGACCGCGTTGCAGGAGTGGGCGCAGGGCCGCGGCCTGCCGCTGCCCAGCTATCGAGAGGTCGACCGCTCGGGCCCGCCGCACGACCCGGTCTTCACCGTCGAGGTCTGCGTCGAGGGATACCCGCCGGCCGACGGCGAGGGCCGGTCCAAACGCCTGGCCGAGCAGGCCGCGGCGGAGCGGCTTGTCGCCCGCCTGCGGCACTGTGGCTGATGGGGCCAAGGTGATGGACCCGGAGGCTCCGCCCCGTTGCGGCTTCGTCGCCCTGCTGGGCGCGCCGAATGTGGGAAAGTCGACCCTGTTGAACCGGCTCGTCGGCGCCAAGGTCTCGATCGTTACCCACAAGGTGCAGACGACCCGCAGCCGGATCCGCGGCATCGCCATCGAAGGGGCGAGCCAGATCGTCTTCGTCGACACCCCGGGAATCTTCACCCCCAAGCGGCGCCTCGAGCGCGCCATGGTGGCGGCGGCGTGGTCCGGGGCGCAGGGCGCCGACGAGCTGGTCCTGATCTACGACGCCGCGCGCCGCCAGATCGACCGGGACACCGGGCTCATCGTCGAAGGCCTGAAGGAGCGGCGCCGCGCGGCGGTCCTCACCCTCAACAAGATCGACCTGGTCAAGCCGCAGCGCTTGCTGGAACTGGCGGGCAGCTTCGAGGCCGAGGGCATCTTCCGGCGGATCTTCATGATCTCGGCGCTCTCCGGCGACGGGGTGGACGACCTGCGCCGCGACCTGGCGAATCGGATGCCCGAAGGCCCCTGGCTCTATCCGGAGGATCAGCTCTCCGACCTGCCGCAGCGCCTGCTTGCCGCCGAGGTGACCCGCGAGAAGCTGTTCCTCAGGCTGCACCAGGAGCTGCCCTATTCGCTGACCGTGGAGACCGAGGATTGGCAGGACTTCGACGACGGCAGCGTGCGCATCGAGCAGACCATCACCTTGGCCCGCGCCGCGCACAAGGGCATCTGCCTGGGCAAGGGCGGCCGGACCATCAGGGCGGTCCGCGAGGCCGCTCAGCGGGAACTCGAGAACCTCCTCGGGCGCGAAGTGCACCTGTTCCTCTTCGTAAAGGTGCGTGCGGACTGGGTCGACGACCCGGCGCGCTATCGGCCCTGGGGCCTCGAATTCGACGCGTAGCGGTCGAGAGTGGCTCCACCGCGGGGTCCGGATCTGCTAGATCATACGCCCATGCAGTGGAGCGACGAGGGGATCGTGCTTTGCGCCCGGCCGCACGGCGAATCGGCCGTCGTGGTGCATCTGCTCACCCGCAGCCAGGGGCGCCATGCCGGGCTGGTGCGCGGCGGACAGGGCAGGCGGGCGCGCGGCATCTATCAGCCGGGCAACCTGGTTAGCGCCCGCTGGACCGGGCGCCTGACGGAGCATCTTGGCAGCTACAGCTGCGAATTGCTCGAAAGCTACGCGGCGCGCGTGCTGGACGATCCGGCGCGCCTGGCGGCCTTGAGCTCGGCGGCCGCCGTCTCGGAGGGCGGGCTGCCGGAGCGCGAGCCCCATGCCGCCTGCTACGAGGGCTTTCTCGCCCTGCTCGAATCCCTGTCCGGCGACCACTGGGCCGAGGTGTACGTCCGTTGGGAACTGGCGTTGCTCTCCGAACTCGGCTTCGGCCTGGACTTGACGTCTTGCGCCGCCGGCGGGACCAACGATCAGCTCGCTTATGTCAGCCCCAAGTCCGGCCGCGCCGTCTCGTTGGCGGCCGGCGAACCCTACCGCGACAGGCTTCTGGCGCTTCCGGGGTTCCTGGCCGGGCGCGGCGGCGGCGGCGCACACGAGGTCGGCCAGGGCCTCGCGCTCACCGGCTTTTTCCTCGAGCGCTTCGTCTTCGCGCCGCATGACCGGCGACTGCCGGCGGCGCGCCGGCGCCTGGCCGAGCGGTTCCCACGCTGAGCGCGCCGGGTGGTCAGGCGGCCATGTCGGATTCTAAGGACCGCGCCCGGCACGCCGTCGTGATCGGAGCCGGCATCGTCGGCGTCTGCTCGGCGCTCGCTCTGCTGCGCGACGGACACCGGGTGACGCTCATCGAGCGCGACGGCCCGGGCGGCGGCGCGTCCTTCGGCAACGGCGCAATCATCGGCCAGGAGGCCGTGATCCCCGTGGCCACGCCGGGCATCCTTTGGAAGGTCCCGGGCATGCTCCTGGATCCCCTGGGGCCGCTTGCGATCCGCTGGTCCTATCTGCCGCGCCTCGCGCCCTGGTTGCTGCGCTTCCTGGCGGCCAGCCGGCCGAAACGGGTCGAGGAGATTTCCGTCGCGCTCGCCGATCTCCTCGCGGGGAGCTTGGCTGCCTACGCCGCGCTGCTCGAAGTCGCCGGGGCCGAGGACATGCTGCGCCGGACCGGCTGGGTCTGCGCCTACGAAAGCGAGGCCGGATTTCGCGGCTACCGGCCGATGCTCGAGCTCCAGCGCCGCCGCGGCGTGCGCCTGGAGGTGCTGGAACCCGAGGCACTTCATGAGCTCGAGCCGAGCCTGGCGCCGATCTTCGTGCGCGGCGTGTTCTATCCCGACGTGGCCTTTGCGGTGGACAGCTTCCGCATGGTGCGGGTCCTGGCCGAGGCCTTCCGCCGGCACGGCGGCGCGCTGCTCCGGGCCGAGGCGCGCGGCTTGGAGATCGGTCCGGAGGGACCGCGCGCCGTCCTCACCGATGCCGGACGCGAGCCTTGCGATCTGCTGGTGATCGCCGCCGGGGCCTGGTCGAAGCGCCTGACCGCCCAGCTCGGCAGCCGGCCGCCGCTCGATGCCGAGCGCGGCTATCACGTCCAGTTTCCGGAGCCCGGCCTCATGCCGCGCCTGCCGGTCTATTCGACCGAACGCGGCATCGTCGCCTCGCCCTTGGAGCCGGGCCTGCGGGTCGCCGGCACGGTGGAGCTGGGCGGCCTCGACGCCCCGCCCGACTGGCGCCGCGCCGAGCTCTTGCGGACACAGGCCCGGCGCTGGTTCCCCGGCCTCGAGGAGGCGGGCATGACCCGCTGGATGGGCTTCCGGCCCTCGATGCCCGATTCGCTGCCGGTGATCAGCCGCGCACCGCGTTTCGGCAACACGATTTTCGCCTTCGGTCACGGCCATTGCGGCATGATGCTGGGGGCCAGGACCGGCCAACTGGTCGCCGCTCTGGCCGCCCGGCGGGATCCGGGGATCGACATGACGCCCTACCGGGTTGACCGTTTTTAATGAAGTTTCAATGTCTCGTGGCCCAATTTGGGCGAATCACCTATATCTGACGAATTCCCGAGGCGGCCATGAGCCAAGCGACCATGCCCGAGCCGGTCGGCGACATTCGAGACGTGCGCCTGTCCCAGGCGCTGGAAGAGCGGTACTTGAGCTATGCGCTCTCCACCATCATGTCGCGCTCGCTGCCGGATGTGCGCGATGGGCTCAAACCGGTCCATCGGCGGCTGCTGCACGCCATGCGGCAGCTGCGCCTCGACCCCGACTCGGGCTTCAAGAAATCGGCCCGCGTGGTGGGCGACGTCATCGGCAAGTTCCATCCCCATGGCGATCAGGCGATCTACGACGCGCTCGTGCGGCTCGCCCAGGACTTCGCCCTGCGCTATCCCCTGATCGACGGACAGGGCAACTTCGGCAACATCGACGGCGACAACGCCGCGGCCATGCGCTACACCGAGGCGCGCCTGACCGCGGTGGCCGTGGCCCTGCTTGAGGGCATCGACGAGGACACGGTCGACTTCCGGCCGACCTACGACGGCGAGTCCGAGGAGCCGGTCGTCCTGCCGGCCGACTTCCCGAACCTGCTGGCCAATGGCGCCCAGGGCATCGCGGTCGGCATGGCAACCTCGATCCCGCCGCACAACGTCGGCGAAATCTGCGACGCGCTCAGCCACCTGATCAAGACGCCGAAGGCCACCGTCGGCAAGCTGGTCGATCTGATGCCGGGGCCGGACTTCCCGACCGGCGGCGTCCTGGTCGAAAGCCGCGCGGCCATCGCCGAGGCCTACAAGACCGGGCGCGGCGCGTTCCGCCTGCGCGCCCGCTGGGAAACCGAGCGGATCAAGGGCGGCGGCTACCGAGTCGTGGTCACCGAGATTCCCTTCCAGGTCCAGAAATCGCGCCTGGTGGAGAAGATCGCGGAACTGCTCTCGGCGCGGAAGCTCGCCATGCTGGCCGACGTGCGCGACGAATCGACCGATGAAGTGCGCCTCGTGCTCGAGCCCAAGAGCCGCAACGTGGATCCCCAGGTCCTGATGGAGTCGCTGTTCCGCCAGACCGACCTGGAGGTGCGCATCGCCCTGAACATGAACGTGCTGGACGCCGACAACACGCCGCGGCTGATGGGCCTGCGCGATGTCCTGCGCGCTTTCCTCGACCACCGGCACGAGGTGCTGCTGCGCCGGACTCGCTTTCGGCTCGACAAGATCGGCAAGCGGCTCGAGGTGCTCGACGGCTACCTGGTCGCGTATCTCAATATCGACGCGGTGATCAAGATCATCCGAGACAAGGACGATCCCAAGCAGGTCCTGAGCAAGCGCTTCAAGCTCACCGAGGTGCAGGCCGATGCCATTCTCAACATGCGGCTCAGGGCCTTGCGCAAGCTCGAGGAGGAGGGCATACGCCGGGAGCACGCGCGGCTCACCGAGGAGCAGGCCGAGCTGGCAACCCTCCTGCAGGACGCCGACAAGCCGCTGGAGCAGGGCGGCCGGGTCTGGCGCGCGATCGCCGATCAGATCCGGGAGATCAAGGCCGGTTTCGGCCCGAAGACCCGGCTCGGCCGGCGCCGCACCGAGCTGGGCGAGCCGCCGTCAGAGGTCGTGGTGCCGTTGGAGGCCGTGGTCGAGCGCGAGCCGGTCACCGTGCTGTGCTCGGCGAAGGGTTGGATCCGCGCCATCAAGGGCCATGTCGAGAACGGCCCGGAGACCAAATACAAGGAGGGCGACCGGGCGCGCTTCGTGCTGCACGCCCAGACCACCGACAAGCTGCTGATCTTCGCGACCAACGGGCGTTTCTATACCATCGGCGCGGAAAAGCTGCCCGGCGGCCGTGGCTTTGGCGAGCCGCTGCGCCTGATGATCGACCTGCCGAACGACCAGGACATCGTCGCGCTTTTCGCCTACCGCTCCGGGCGCAAGCTGCTCGTGGCCTCCGCCGACGGGCGCGGCTTCGTCGTGGCGGAGGACGAGGTCCTCGCCCAGACCAAGAACGGCAGACAGGTGCTCAATTTGGGGGCGGGTGTCGAGGCCGCGGCCTGTGTCCCGGTCGAGGGCGACACGGTCGCGGTGATCGGCGAAAACCGGAAGCTGCTGATTTTCCCGCTCGACGAGCTGCCGGAGATGACCCGCGGCCGCGGCGTCATCATGCAGAAGTACCGCGAGGGGGGGCTCTGCGACGTCAAGACCTTCAACCGGGCCAAGGGTCTCACCTGGTCCGTCGGCGCCGGGCGGGCCCGCTGCGAAACGGCGCTCGACCCGTGGATCGGCAAGCGCGCGGCCGCCGGGCGCCTGCCGCCCAAAGGCTTCCCTCGCTCGAAGAGGTTCGAGTAGAGGGCCGCGGCTTTCGCGTGGATAGATTCGGAACCGCGCGCCGCAGGCCGCGCCGACGATACCTTGGCGAGGGACCGAGGCCGACGGCTCGGCGGCCTCGCCGTGCGGCAGGGGGCTGAGCGCCGGACACCCTTCGCAGACACAGCTCCTCACTCCGGTCGCCGCGGCTTCCGCAGCCCGGCCAAGCTCGCCGGCACCGTTGTCCACACACTTGTCCACAAGAGTTGTGTATAACCGAGCTACCTCGCTGTTATAAAAAAGGATTTTTTAGAACTTAGTATTATTGAATTACGGGGAAAACTAAATACATTTTTCCTCGATTTCTTTGTTTACATTTGCCCGCGGATCAAATAAAAAAGTCGGCACGCATCTTCGTGCCGCCTCGGGTCGTTCAATTATTCGTTGGCACTTGAATTCCTCCCCGTGCCCTTGGGGTCACCATCCCGATGGTGACCCTGTCTTTTGT
>JBHIDD010000081.1:0-9619 GCA_046759925.1 Kiloniellaceae bacterium | reverse complement strand
AACTATCTGAACGGCCTCAACTTCGCCACCAACTTCGTCCTTTTCCGCGAACAGGGCGGGCACCACACGCGCCTGGTCACCGCCAACTACTGGTCCGGCTACGGCGCCGAGGATCCGGAATTCTGGTGCTGTCTGCTGGATTCGGACGGCGCCGTGCTGGCCGAGTGGCGCACCCCGCTGCCGGGGGCCAACGGCGCCTTCGTCATCGACTCCGCGCAAGTGCGCCGCCGCTTCGGTCTCGACGAGTTTACCGGGCAGCTTTTCATTCACGTCCTCCGAATCGCCGGGCACGACGTCGTGAAATACGCCCTGGATACCTATGGCGACGACCCCACCGTGCTGTCCTGCACCCACGATGCCAATTCCTGGCCGGCCGACCGCTACGCCGGCCTGCCCGCCCCGCGGGACGGCGAGACCGTGGTCCTCTGGGTCCAGAACAGCCATCCCGTGCCGATTCCCCCCGGCGGCATCGGCCTCAACCTCATGGGCCGGGACGAGGTCGCCTGGCTGCAACGCGAGGTGCCGGGCTTCGGCCTCTACGCGCTGGATACGCGCGAACTCCTGCCCGGGGCGCGCTGGCCGCAGCAGATCGAGGTCCGGGCCGGCAGGCACTTCGTCCGGCCGCGCTATGAAGTCTGCGCCGCGAACGGCCGCAGCCGGATCGCCCATGCCAACGTGGAGCGCACGGACCTGAGGCCCGATCCGCGGATCCCCGAACTGGCCAACCTCATGGGCAAGGGCTTCATCCTGCCTGCCCCGGTGCTGCCGGCCGAGCGCTTCCGCTCGATCGTGCTGCCGACCCCGATGGCGACCTCTCAGGACAACCTGCCGGTCAAGGCCCTGGTCTACGACCCGCAGGGCCGCGAGGTCGGGGCCAAGCGCTTCGGCAAGCTGCCGCGCGGCCACGAGACGGCGCTCGATGTCGGCGCGTTTTTCGCCGGAAACGGCGGCGCTTCGGGCGGCAGGGCCGGAAACGGCGGCTGGGGTCACGTGGAGCTGGTCTACGACTTCAGCGAAGGCGGCGCGGCCGACGGCTGGCTGCACGGCTTGTTCCGCTACGAGGACAAGGTCTCCGGCCACGCCGCCGAGACCAGCTTCGGCGCGCACATGTTCAACACGGTGCTGACCTACAAGGGCGAGCCGCAGTCCTACGTCGGCCCGCCGCCGGGCTTGACCACGCGCCTGTTCCTGCGCCTGGGGCGGCCGCCCTGCGAGACGATCTGCCATTTGATCTACCCGGCCTCGACCCCGTGGCACGCCGGCAGCCGCACGCGGCTGATCCTGCACGATGCCGGCGGCGCCGAGATCACCTTCCGGGAGGTGGCGATCGCCTGCGGCGGCTCGCTCCTCTGGCGCGTCTCGGAGATCTTCGACCCCGACTCGCTGGCGGCGGCCGGCGAGGACGGCTTCGTCATGGTCCGCGATCGGACCTGCCGGCTGTTCGGCTACCATGGCCTGGTGAACGGCGATCAGGCGTTCAGTTTCGACCATATGTTCGGCTTTTAGCGCCGCCGGGGCGATAGCCGGGCTCGCCCGGCTTGCGGCCCGGGCGCGGCTTTCCTATTTGTCTAACGCAAGGATATTTCCCGCCATGTCGGAGCGACGTCACAGCAAGGTTCTGATTCTCGGCTCCGGTCCGGCCGGCTACACCGCGGCGATCTACGCCGCCCGCGCGAACCTCGAGCCGATGCTGATTCAGGGCCTGGAGCCGGGCGGGCAGCTGTCGATCACGACCGACGTGGAGAACTATCCGGGCTTCGCCGACGTCATCCAGGGGCCCTGGCTGATGGAGCAGATGCGGGCCCAGGCCGAGCACGTCGGGACCGAGGTGGTTTTCGATACCATCGTCGAGGTCGACCTGGCGCGCCGACCCTTCGTGTGCCATGGCGATTCGGGCGATGTCTACACCGGCGATGCCCTGATCATCTCGACCGGCGCACAGGCCCGCTGGCTCGGCCTCGAGAGCGAGGCGAAATACCGCGGTTTCGGCGTTTCGGCCTGTGCCACCTGCGACGGCTTCTTCTTCCGTGACAAGGCGGTCGCCGTGGTCGGCGGCGGCAACACCGCCGTCGAGGAAGCGATGTTCCTGACCAAGTTCGCCGGCAGGGTCACGCTGATCCACCGCCGCGACCGACTGCGCGCCGACAAGATCCTGCAGGGCCGGCTGTTCAAGAACCCGAAGATCGAGGTGCTCTGGGACCACGTCGTCGAGGAGGTTTTGGGCGGGGAGGAACCGCTGGGGGTGACCGGCGTCAAGCTCCGCAACGTCAAGACCGGCGCGGTGCGCGAACTGGCGATCGACGGCCTGTTCATCGCCATCGGCCACGATCCGGCAACCCGGCTTTTCGCCGGCCAGCTCGAGATGGACGGCGAGGGCTACATCATCACCAAGCCCGATTCGACCGCGACCAACGTGGCCGGCGTCTATGCCGCCGGCGACGTCAAGGACAAGGTCTACCGTCAGGCGGTGACCGCGGCCGGGATGGGCTGCATCGCGGCCCTCGAAGCGGAAAAGTTCCTGGCCGAGTCGGAGGCCGCCGAGGCCCGGGCCGCCCAGTAGGGCCGGTTCCGGCGCGGCACCGCCGGGGCCGGCAAGGGCGTGAATCGAGTAACAAGGAGACGGCTTTGCGGGACGAGGCGGCCATCCTCAATAAGCACGGCCTCAGCGCGACCATCATGGACTGGGACAAGCTGCGTATCTTCCATGCGGTGGCCGAGGCAGGCAGCTTTACGCATGCCGGGGCGGTCCTGAACCTCAGCCAGTCGGCGGTCAGCCGCCAGATCGGCGCGCTCGAGGACAGCCTCAGGGTGCCGCTGTTCCGCCGCCATGCACGCGGCCTGGTCCTGACCGAACAGGGCGAACTGCTGTACCGCACGGCGCACGAGGTCTTCGGCAAGCTCGCCATGACCGCGGCGCAACTGACCGAGAGCAAGGACCGCCCGAAAGGGCCGCTCAGGATCACCACCACCGTGGCCTTCGGATCGACCTGGCTGGCCCCGCGCATGCGCGAGTTCATCGAGGTCTATCCCGAGATCGAGGTGAAACTGCTGCTGTCCGACCGGGAGCTCGATCTTTCCATGCGCGAGGCCGATGTCGGCGTCCGGCTGTTGCCGCCGCGCCAGGCGGACCTGATCCAGCGGCACCTCTTGACCGTGCATATGAACATTTACGCCGCGGCGAACTACATCAAGAGGCACGGCATGCCGACGACGGTGGAGGACCTGGACAATCACCGCATCGTGGTCTACGGCGAGGACGTCCGCCCGCCGGTGCCGGACGTCAACTGGCTGCTGCGGATCGGCCAGAAGTCCGGCGAGCTGCGCCGCCCGGCCCTCGCCGTGAACAACGTCTACGCGATCATGCGCGCGGTGCAATCCGGGGTCGGCCTGGGCGCCTTGCCGGAATTCATGACCTACGGCCTGAACGACCTCGTCGAGGTTCTGCCCCACCTCGAACGGCCGCAGCTGGACGCCTACTTCGTCTATCCGGAAGAACTGCGCGCTTCAAAACGGATTCAGGTTTTCCGGGACTTCCTACTGCGCAAGGTCGCCGAATCCCATTTCTAGCCGGGTTTTTCCCGGACAAGCGGGGACGAAGCGTAAATTTTCCGGAGCACAAGCCATGCAGCCGCTGCATGGCTTCTCTGCCTATTTGGTACCTGGAAATATTCGAGCGACCGCCTATCTTAAGGATTGGTGCTGCATCGCAGCATTCCAGGTCCTGGTACGGCGCGTCTGCTTCGTACCCGGACCCCACGTCTCCCAGACGTGAAGCCTCCCTGTTAAACTTGCCGGACCCTTGCAGGTCCGGCTTTTCTTTGCCATGTTCGTTTCCGGGGTACGTCCGGGGTCAGCACCGGCATGGGTATTTTCCGGCCCATCGACGAGCGGAGGGTGCGAGACGCGCGGCCACGGCCCGGAACATCGGGTCCATGGGCCTCCGGGTCCGGTGACCGATCGCAGCCGGTCGATGAACCCGAATCAACGGGTTGATGGCCCGCCGCGACCCCTGAAACAAATCGACACAGGCGCCTGATGCCATGCAATACTCGGCGATGCTGCGCATGGGCTGTCGGCGGGCAATCCGAACAGCTTGCTGATCTGCCGCTAAAAATTCGGCACCACGGACAACCGTGCGGCTGGGGGGACGCTTTAAGGATGACCGAGGAACACCGCTATTTTGAATTTTGGACCCTAATCGAAATTCTCCAGGCACGGGCCGTGGACCAGCCGCGGCAGCGGGCCTTTAGCTTCCTCACCGACGGAGAAGCGGCGGAGACACACCTTACCTATAAGGAATTGGACCGCCGGGCGCGCGCCCTTGGCGCCACTTTGCAGCGGCTCGGCTGCGAATCGGAGCGGGCTATCATCCTTTGCCCGCCGGGCCTTGGTTTCATCGAGGCGTTCTTCGGCTCGCTCTATGCCGGCGCCATCGCGGTTCCGGCCATGATGCCGCGACCCAATCGCAGAGGATCCGGTCTCGAGTCTCTGGTTGCCGACGCCCGGCCCAAATTCGTGATCGGCACCAACGCGCAGCGTAAAGAGTTGGCGGCAGCACAGTTCCACGACGCGCCGAGTCTGGAGGCGCCTTACTGGCTGTGCATCGACCGCCTGGATGCGGGCGCGGCAGGAACTTGGCGCAGGCCGCGGCTCGCCGCCGAGACCGTGGCCTACCTGCAGTACACCTCCGGTTCGACCGCCACCCCCAGGGGCGTGATGGTAAGTTACCGCAACCTGCTCGCCAACGTGCGCTCGATTGCCCGCGCCTTCCAACATCCGGCGGGGGCGCCCGTGGTCGGGTGGCTGCCGCCGTATCACGACATGGGCTTGGTCGGAAATGTGATCACGCCGATTTGCATCGGGGCGCCCACCATTCTGCTATCGCCGATGGCCTTCCTGCAGAAGCCTTTCCGGTGGCTCCAGGCGATCTCTCGCTGCAGGGGGGCGAGCAGCGGCGGGCCGAACTTCGCTTACGATCTGTGCGTGCGCCGGATCAAACCCGAGCAGCGGGAAACCCTCGATCTCAGCAGCTGGACCCTGGCGTTCATCGGCTCCGACCCGGTCCGCCGCGACACCCTTGAAGCCTTCGCGAGGACCTTTGCGTCCTGCGGTTTTCGCCGGGAGGCGTTCTATCCCTGCTATGGCCTCGCCGAGGCTACCGTGTTTGTCACGGGCGGTTCCCGGAATGCCGCACCGGTGTGCCGGACCTTCGCCGGGGATTCGCTGGAGCGAAACCGGGCGCTGGCGGTGTCGCCCAGCGACGACGACGCCCATTGGCTCGTCGGCTGCGGCCACGATCAGGACAAAACGAAAACCTTGATCGTCGATCCCGATACCCGGGTGGCGTGCCCGGATGGCGTCGTGGGGGAGATCTGGGTTTCGGGATCGAGCGTGGCGAAGGGCTACTGGAACCGCTCCGGGGCCACGCAACAAACATTCGGGGCGCATTTGGCCGATACCGGCGCAGGCCCGTATTTGCGGACCGGCGACCTGGGATTCCGCAGCGACGGACAGCTTTTCATCACGGGCCGGCGGAAGGATCTGATCATCATCGACGGCCGAAACCATTATTCGCATGACATCGAGTCGGTCGTGGAACGGAGCCACCCGATGATAAGACTCGGCGGCTGCGCGGCCTTTTCCATTGACGCGAGCGGCCGGGAAAGCCTCGTTGTCGTCGCCGAGATCAGCCGCGGCAACGGTCGTCCGGCGGCCGCCCACGAGGGGCAGTTCGCCGAACTCGGGGCGGGCGAGAGCATGACGCCCGATTCGGTCGTCCGCTCGATTCGGCGAACCGTCAGCGAGCACCATGACCTCGGGGTTTATGCGATATCTCTGGTCCGGCCCGGGGCCATACCGAAAACCTCGAGCGGCAAAGTCCGCCGGCATGCCTGCCGAAGCGGATTCCTGGCGCGAAGCCTCGAAGAATACGGGCGCTGGACTTCCGGAGAACGACGCGCCGCCGTCGCGGGGGCATCGCCGGAGAGTGTCGCGGGATGACCGCCGCTCCGCACGGCCGAGCCGTTCCCCGGAACCCGGGGGTGGACGAGGGCGCGGCGATCGATCGAAGTTTCGAGGCCGTTCGGGACTGGCTGGCCGGCCAGATCGCCGAGCATCTCGGCGTTGCGGTCGAGGACATCGACTTTTCCGAGCCCTTCGCCAGTTTTGGCTTATCGTCTCAAGATCTGGTTGTTCTATCGGGCGATCTGGAGGACCGGCTGGGCCGTTCCTTGTCCCCGACGCTGGCCTGGGAATACCCGACAATAGAGAGGCTGGCCCGGCATTTGGCCGGAGCGGACGACCCCGAAACCATCGCGGGGAGGACGTGACGCTGCGAAGGGGTTCCAATGCCCCGCGGGCGGGGTGAGCGGTACCGCGAAGACGGCGAATTCGGAAGGGCCGATATGGAACCAATCGCCATTATCGGCATGGGCTGCCGGTTCCCGGGGGCCGATAACCCGGACCGCTTCTGGCAGTTGCTCGCCGAAGCGGGAGACGCGATCCGGGAGGTTCCCGCCGAGCGCTGGGACCTCGATCGCTTCTTCGATCCCGATCCGGAACGGCCGGGTCGCATGAATACCCGGTGGGGTGGCTTCTTAGACGGCGTAGACCGGTTCGATCCAGAGTTCTTCGGCATCTCGTCGCGCGAAGCGGCGCACATGGACCCGCAACAACGCCTCGCGCTCGAGGTGGCCTGGGAGGCGGTCGAGGATGCCGGATTGGCGCGGCACCACCTGGCCGGCACCGCGACCGGCGTCTTTATCGGCGTTTCCAACTTCGACTACAGCCGGCTCGGGGGCCACGACACCGAATCCATCGGGATTCACAGCGGCATCGGAACAGCGCTCAGCATCGTCGCCAACCGCGTGTCCTATCTCCTCGATCTACGCGGTCCCAGCGTGGTGGTGGACACGGCCTGTTCCTCATCGCTGGTCGCCGTCCATCTCGCGTGCCAGAGCCTGCAAAACGGTGAATCCCAAATGGCGCTGGCCGGTGGCGTGAACTTGATGCTCGGCCCCGAGCCCATGATCGCCTTCAGCAAAGCCCGCATGATGGCCGACGACGGGCGGTGTAAGGCCTTCGACGACCGCGCCAACGGCTACGTGCGCGGCGAAGGGGCGGGCATCGTCGTTCTGAAGCCCCTGCCGGCCGCCCACGCCGATCGCGACCCCATAGTCGCCGTCATCCGGGGCGGTGCGATGAATCAGGACGGCTTCACCAACGGACTGACCGCGCCCAACCCGGCGGCGCAGAAAGCGGTGATACGCCAGGCCTGCCGCAGCGCCGGCATTGCCCCGGGCCAGCTCGATTATGTCGAAGCCCACGGCACCGGCACGCATCTGGGCGATCCGATCGAGGCGAAGGCCTTGGGCGAGGTGCTGGCGAACGGCCGGCCGTCGGGCGATCGCTGCGCAATCGGTTCGGTCAAGACGAATATCGGCCATCTGGAATCCGCCGCCGGCATCGCCGGACTGATCAAGGTCGCCCTGGCACTCAAGAATCGGCAGATCCCGGCGAGCCTGCACTTTGCCCGGCCGAACCGGTACATCCCCTTCGACACGCTGCCCCTTCGGGTCCAGGAAAAGCTCGCGCCGTGGCCGGAACATGCGGGCCCGGCGCTGGCCGGCGTCAGTTCCTTCGGCTTCGGCGGAACCAACGTACACGTGATTCTGGAGGCGCCGCCGCCCCGCCCGCCTGCGGCACAGCGAGTCGATCGTCCGCATCACATCCTGACGCTCTCGGCCAAGGGTAAGACGCCGCTGCGCGCGCTGGCGCAGCGCTATGACGCCTGCCTCGCCCGCCACCCGGAGCTGGACCCCGGCGACCTGTGTTTCACGGCCAACGCGCGGCGCAGTCATTTCCGCCACCATGTCGCCCTGACCGGCGAGAACCTGGCGCGACTCCGCGACGGCCTCGCCGCCTTCGTCGCCGGCACGCCGGCCCCCGGCCTGCACCATGGCGTGGCGCCGCAGCGTCGGCCGACGGTCGCCTTCCTGTTCACGGGACAAGGCGCCCAGTACCCGGATATGGGCCGATCGCTCTACCAGACCCAACCCGTCTTCAAACGGGTGATGGACAGATGTGACGAAGTGCTGCGGCGCCACCTCGATCGGCCGCTGCTTTCGGTGCTTTACGATGATGCGAAGAGCCAAGACCAGCTCGATCGAACCGGCTACACCCAGCCGGCGCTTTTCGCCCTGGAATGCGGCCTGGCCGAGCTCTGGCGGTCTTGGGGGATCAAACCCGACATCGTGCTCGGCCATAGCATCGGCGAGTACGCCGCCGCCTGCGTCGCCGGCGCTTTCAGCCTGGAGGAGGGGCTCGTGCTGGTCGCCGAGCGTGCCCGCTTGATGCAGGCGCTGCCGGCAGCGGGAATGATGGCCGCGGCGTTTGTCGACGAATCGCGCGTCCGCGAGGTCCTTGCCGACAGCACCGAGAGCGTCGCCCTCGCCGCCCTCAACGGACCGAGAAACACCGTGATTTCGGGCGAGAGGGCCGCCGTAGAGCGGGCGCTCGAGCGGCTCCGGGCCGCCCGCGTCAGGGCCCGCGCGTTGCCGGTCTCACACGCCTTTCACAGCCCGCTCGTCGAACCCATGCTCGACGCCTTCGAGGCGGCCGTCGGGCGCACGACGATCCGGCCGCTGCGCCTGCCGCTGGTCTCCAATTTGAACGGCGAGGTTCTGCAGCCCGGCTCCGTGCTCGACGCCCGGTACTGGCGGCGGCATACGCGGGAGCCGGTCCGCTTCGCCGCCGGAATCGCCGGACTCTTGGACCTCGGCCATCGGCTGTTCCTGGAATTGGGACCGCGCCCGGCGCTGTCCGGCATCGGCCGCCAGTGCCGCGGCGATGCGTCCGCGACCTGGCTTGCCTCGCTTCGGCCAGGCATGGAGGACTGGCGCAGCCTACTGGACAGCCTCGCCGCCCTTTACGTCCGAGGCGCAAGGGTGGACTGGGACGGATTCGACCAGGACTACGCCCGCCGCCGGCTGCATCTTCCCACGTATCCGTTCGATCGCAGACGGTGCTGGATGGGCGCGGAGGACACGACCATGACGCAAAGCACGCCGCAGGCCAACACACCCGAGCCTTCGGAACGGGCGCCCGTCCCCCAGGCCCGGCGCGAGATCATCGTATCGCTCCTCCGGTCGCTTGCCGGCGACATCCTGTGGACCGACTCCGCAACCGTAGATCCGAAAACCCCGTTCGTCGAGCTGGGCGCGGATTCGGTGGTCCTGATCGAGCTCGTCACCAAGATCGAATCGGCCCTGGGCGTCCAGCTTCCGGTGCGGCGGTTCTATGAGGATCTCACGACGATCGATGCGCTCGCCGACTTTTTGGAGCGATCCCTGCCTCCCGAATGGGAGGCCGGACATTCGCCACGCCCGGATCGCGATCCGGCACGCGGTGCCTCGCGCCCCGGCACGCGGCCCGAGGCGGCCCCTGGAGCGCTTGAGGCGCCCGGGGTCGTGGACCCACCGATGAAAAGCGCGGAGGACCGGGCGCCCATATCGTCGACCGGCCGGGAGCGCGACGCGACGGAACGGCTTTTCCAACGGCAGCTCGATCTCTTGTCGCGGGTCATGGCGCGGCAGCTCGAGGTGCTGGAACAGGCGGCCGC
>JBHIDD010000080.1:0-9656 GCA_046759925.1 Kiloniellaceae bacterium | reverse complement strand
CGCCCGGCGCTTGAGGGAACATAGGCGAGTCCATTCGTGGGCTCGCCGGTATGACTTGCCTCGGTGAGCAGTGATGGGCGGTGCTCGCCGCATCCCGCGCACGCGGAACGGCGGGCCATTCGAGCTCGGCAAGTCAATAGACCCGCTTGTTCTCGTCCCGTAACGGGTCGCTGGCGCTTTCGGCCCTGAGCAACGGATAGGTCAAGTCCGCCGTGCCCTTGTACTCATAAGGGTCGGTGCCGCAGATCATGATAATGTCGCGGTTGTCCCGGGTCGGCTCCAGGCGGCCGTCCCAGTCCCATGCCAGCAGCGATTCGGCGCTCATGTAATGGTTCACGAGCACCCGGCGGAAGCCCGTCTTGGCGCGATTCCGGAACGAGCGGTGCAGCAGATAGCCGTGGAAGAACACAACGCCGCCGGCCGCCACCTCGCAAGGCACCGCCTCGTCATCCGAGAAGGGATAACCATAGGTCTCCCAGCCCTCGTCGAATTCGTCCGTCGTGTGTGGCCGGTTTGCCCAGATGATGCCGGGCCGATGCGAGCCCGGTAACACCCAGAGACAGCCGTTCTCCAGGGTCGCGTCGTCGAGGGCCATCCATGCCGCCGTGAGCGAGCGGTCGCGCGTCGGTATGTAATGCTCGTCCTGGTGCCACGCCTGCCCCGGCTTGCCGGCGCCTTTCAGGAAAAGCATGGACTGCATGCACTTGACGTTCGGGCCGACGATTTCCCGCAGCACATCGGAAATCCGCGGATGGGCCAACGCCTCGCGCATTAGGGGCGAGATCTTGTGCGGAAAGTGGACGCAAAGATAACGCGCGACCACCTCCTCGTCGCTTTCGTGTGCTCCCGGCGGGGTGAGACCCCGCACGCTTCCGCGCTCGCCGCGGCAGATTCGCGTCGTCTCGCGCTTCAGCTCCTCAATTTCTTCCCGCGCAAGTAGCCCCGGCACGACGAGGTAACCCCGCTCGGCAAACGACTGGCCGAAACCGCCGCCACTCTTACTGGTCATCGTGGCTTGTCCCCCTGGTCCCGGCTTTTCCGTGCCGGCATCCCTCGGTCGATCGACTGCGCCGGGCGCAACGGTACCCCATCAGCCTGTCCGCTCGAACGGCCGCCCGGCGACAAGGCAGTCCCGGCCGGCTAGAGACGATAGTACCGCGCCGCGTTGTCGTGGAACAGTTTGCGCTGCTCGGCTTCGGAGAAAGAGGCGGCGATCTCGGCAAAGCTCTTCCAAAGCTCGTCGTAACTGCCCATGAGCTTGTCGACCGGGAAGTTGCTCGCGAACATGCATCGCTCGACGCCGAACCACCCGATGGTCTCGAGCACGAAGGGCCTGATACTGTCGGTCGTCCAGTTATGGTCGAACATGCCAAGGCCACTGAGCTTGACGGCGACGTTGGGCGGCTCGGCGAGGGCGCGCATGCCGTGCCGCCAGTGCTCGAGTCCGCCCCGGTCCCGACAAATCGGCATGCCGGTGTGGTTCAGGATGATCTGGATGTTCGGAAAGTCCCGCGCCAGTGTGGCGGCATCGTTCATCTGCCAGGGCCAGAGCTGCAGATCGAACGACAGGCCGAACGTCTCCAGAAGCGCGAAGCCCGCGCGCCACCGGGCATCCCTCATCAGATCGCCGCGCGCGACGAAGCAGAGGCCGGCCTCGGGCGCGTGATTGAGCATCTGCCGGATGCCGCGGATGTTCGGATACTGACGGTGCCGCGCGAGCAGGTCTTCGACGTTGCTTGCCGCTAGGTCTGCGTAGGCGACGATGCCGTGCGGGAAGCCCCGAGACTCCGGGCCGTCGGCGACCGACTGCAGCCAGGCGGTTTCCTTGACCGGGTCGTCGTCGTGATCGAATTCGGCCTGCACGTGAACCGAGGCAACCAGGTCCTGGTTCTTGGCGTCAGTCAAGAACTCGGCGACGGGGTAGCTGCGCCGTATCGCCGAATAGTCGCCGACGATGTGCGCGACCGGTTCGGCGAGCCAGGGGTAATGGAGCCGTTCGAGGTCCCAGAGGTGATGGTGCGGGTCGATGATCTTCATCTGCGCTCTCGCCATGTGACGCTCTGTGTGAAGCTCTGTCGCGCCTTCGTTTCGGCTTAGGGTGTCGGCGCCTCCGCATGAATCAGCCCGTCGTCCCGCAATTCTTGCCAAAGCCCGGCCGGGATCTCGATACGCATCATCCGGACATTCGCCGCCACCTGCGCCGGCGACACCGCACCCGGGATGACCGCGGCCACGATCGGGTGTCCGAGCGGGAATTGCAGTGCGGCCGCCGCCAGCGGCACGCCGTGCCGGCCGCACAGCGACTCGATGCGGCCGACCTTGTCGGCAATTCCCGCCGGCGCGGGCGCGTAGTTGTATTTGGCGTTTTCGACCGGGCCGGTTGCCAGGATGCCGGAGGCAAAGGGCGCGCCGACAACGATGCCGACGCCTCTTTCGACGCAGCGGGGAAATTCCGCGTGCAGGGGTTCCTGGTCGAGCAGGGTGTACGGCATCGCGACCAGGAAGAAGTCGATGTCGAAGCGGTCCAGGAACCGGGGGATGATTCCCATCTGGTTGATGCCGGCGCCGATCCCACGGATGGTGCCGGACGATTTCAGTTCGTCGAGGGCCTTCCACCCGCCTGTCTCGAGCTGCCGAAAATAGTGTTCCACGGCCGCTTCCGTGCCGTGGTAGTGAAAGTCCAGGTCGTGAATAAGCAGCAAGTCCACGCGGTTGAGACCGAGCCGCTGGAGACTGTCCTCGTAGGATCTCTTAACCCCATCGTAGGTGTAGTCGAACCGCAGCACGAAGGGCAGACCGCCGGCCCAGGGGCCGGTATCGACGCGCTCCAAATCTGCCGGCGCCGTGTAGACCCGGCCCACTTTGGTGGACAGAACGAAGCTTTCCCGCGGCTGCCGACGGAGGAAGTGGCCCAGGCGATGCTCGCTCAGGCCGTGGCCGTACCAGGGGGAGGTGTCGAAGAAGCGGAGCCCCAGTCGGTAGGCCTCCTCCAGGGTGCTCTGCGCGGTCGCCTCGCAGAGTTTTCGATAGAGCTCGCCCAGCGGCGCGCCGCCAAATCCGAGCTGCCCGATCGAAACGCCGGTCCGACCGAGCCGGCGGCGCGCGAATGGATCCATGACGCCTCCGGCGATGGGCGCGCTCGCCCTCAGCGCGGCAGCGCGTCGTCGATTTGCAACGCGCAGTCGACCCAGGTGCCGCCTGCGGCGCTCGACTCCAGCGCCGCTTCTATGAACTTCACGCCGCGGGCGCCGTCCTCGACAGTCGGGTAGTTCAACAGCGACCGATCGACTTCGCGGCCGTCGCGGCGCGCCTCGATCGCGACCGCCAGCTCGGTGTAGAGGTTCGCCCAAGCCTCGAGCCACCCTTCGGGATGGCCGCGCGGCGTGCGGACGTAACGGTTCGTCCCGGGCAGTATGCCCGCGCCGGCGCCGCGCGTCATGACCTGCGGCGGCTCGCCGGACTTGCTAAAGCGGAGCACCTCGGGCGACTCCTGGTGCCATTCCAGCCCCGCCCTTTCGCCATAGACCCGTAACCGCAGGGCACAGTCATTGCCCGGTGCGACCTGGGTCACCCAGAGCGTACCCGGGATTTCGTCGTTGTAACGCACCGTCATGTAGGCGGTGTCGTCCAATGACTTGGCCGGCCCGCAGACGTGCAGCTCCGCCCGGAGCCTCGTCATCGCCAACCCGGTCACGAAAGTGGCGAGGTGCCAGGCGTGCGTGCCGATGTCGGCGGTGGTCCCCGCCGGGCCGGCGCGCGTCGGGTCGAGCCGCCACGCCGCCTGCTTGCTGGACCGGCCAGAATCCTCCGCGAGCCAGTCCTGGACGTATTCCACGTGCACCTGGCGCACCGCGCCAAGCCGGCCCTCGGCGACCATCTGTTTCGCTTGTCGAACCATGGGATACGCGGCGAAGGCGTGGGTGAGGCCGAAGACGACGCCCGCCCGGCGGGTCCGCCGCACCAGATCGAGCGCATCGTCCAGATTGGTGGTCAGCGGCTTGTCGCAGATGACATCTATACCTGCATCGATGAAGGCGCGGGCAACGTCGTGGTGCAGATGATTCGGGGTGGCAATCGCCACCGCGTCCACCCCGTCCGGCCGGGCCGCTTCCCGTTCCGCCATGTCCCGATAGTCGGAATAGGCGCGTTCGGCCGGGATCAGCCAGTCCGCCGCGGAGCGTTCGGCCACCCTCGGTTCCGACGACAGCGCGCCGGCGACAATCTCCCAGCGATTGGTCAGCCGGGCGCCGGCGGCGTGCACCTCGCCGATGAAGGCGCCGCGGCCACCGCCGACAACGCCGAGGCGCAGCCGCCGACCCGGCTTTGGAAATTCCATGTTCTCTAGCGCCCCATCTTCTTCGGACTCGGAAGCCGCCGCTCTTGGTCAATCCGGTTCGGCGCGGAATTGGGCAGCCGTCTGTCCGCCCCGACGTGCCCAGCCGCGGCCCAGGATCTCAAGCCCTCATCACTGGATCCGGTTTCCGGTATCCGCCTCGAACAGGTGCACGTACTCGAGCCGCGGAGCAAGGCGGATCTTTTGACCCGGAGAAAGCGGATAACGCTCCGTGAAGTGGGCGCAGGTCTCGACGCCGGCCACTTGAGAGAACACCAGCGTGTCAAAGCCGGTCGGCTCGATGACGCCGATGGTGATCGGAATGCCGCTTTCCTTGTCGCTGAGTTCCAAATGCTCGGGCCGAATCCCATAGACGACGCTGTCTCCCTCGGCCACTGCCGCGTCCGCCGGAAGCGGAAGACGGGTGCCGTCGTGGGCTTCGACCACCAAGTTTCCGTCCGGGCGCCGGACCACGCCCGAAATGAAGTTGATGGAGGGCGAACCGATGAATTCGGCAACGAACATGTTCACCGGCCGATCGTACAGCTCGAGCGGCTGTCCGATCTGCTCGACCCTGCCCTCGTTGAGGACGACGATTCGGTCGGCCATCGTCATCGCCTCGATCTGGTCGTGGGTGACGTAGACCGACGTCGTCCTGAGACGCTGATGCAACGCTTTGATCTCGGTCCGCATCTGCACCCGCAGCTTCGCGTCGAGGTTCGACAAGGGCTCGTCGAACAGGAAGACCTGAGGCGCGCGGACGATCGCCCGCCCCATGGCCACGCGTTGCCGCTGGCCGCCCGACAGTTGCCGCGGATAGCGTTTGAAAAACTCCAAGAGCCCCAGGATGCCCGCCGTCTCGCGGACCGACTTGTCGATGGCGGACTTCTCTGTCTTGCGAATTTTTAGGCTGAATCCCAGGTTGTCGAACACGGTCATGTGGGGATAGAGCGCGTAGTTCTGGAACACCATCGCAACGTCGCGTTCCTTGGGCGCCATGTTGTTGACGATGCGCCCGCCGATTTCGATTATCCCGGCGCTGATCCTTTCGAGGCCGGCGATCATGCGCAACAACGTTGTCTTGCCGCAGCCCGAAGGACCGACCAGAACGACGAACTCCGTGTCCTCGATGCTGATGTCGACCCCGAAAAGGACCTGCGTCGGGCCGAACAATTTGTCGACCGAGCGGATGTCGACCGATGCCATGAGCGCCCTCCTTCGCGCCAACCGCGCAGAGCAACCGCCGCCTTGATGATAGCAGGCGCAGATGAAGACGCCATTCCCCTTTACGCACGACGCGGTCCTCGCCCGTCTCGTCGATTCGCGGGCGTCCCGGCGTCGAGCCTATGGCCCCTTTCCCTCGCACCCGGGCTGTTCGGCGGCCCATCGCGGCAGGCGCCACGACTCTCCTGCCAGACGTCAAGAAGCCAAGCGCGACCGGTACATCTCGCGGATCGCCCGGAACCCGATGAATTCGACATCCAGGCCCTCTACAAAGTCGATGAACCGCCGGTCGCGAAACAGCCGGTACTCGTTGAAACGGACTTGCGCCTCGTCGGGCGCGATCGCCTCGAACGCCCCGGGTGCGTTGCAATGCAGCGCAAAGAAAGAGATTCCCATAGGCGCTGCCGCGAACAGCCTGCAATAGACCTCCATTGGATCGCCCAATGCCTGCCACGGTGTTTCGAACACCCGATCGAACAGGAAATGGCCGTCGGCCGCCGCCTCCGCGGCCTTGGACTCGTAAAACGCCTGGTCCATATCGCCGAGATTGTGTTTGATGTCGTAGTGCCGGATCGTCCGGGGAAACATGACCGGCAGTTTGTAGGCGCGGCCGAGACCCAGGTAGATGTCGACGAGCTCCGGCAGCATCATTGCGCCCATGTGGGCGTCCAGGTGCGTCACGTCGATGCCGGTTGCCAATGCCCGATCGACCTGGGCCCGGAGCTCCTCTTCTGCGGCTTTCGGAACAACGTTCTTCCGCAGGCTCTCGAGGTCCGACCACATGTACCCGGAGTCATCGACGAGGCCGGATGATGCGGAGCTAGCGGTTATCGGACGCCAGCGATAAAACCGCTTCTCGCTGCTCAGCGTCAGGTGAACGCCCACGTCGAGCTCCGGCCGGTCGGCCGCCAGGGCGGCGACTTCGGGAAACCACGGACAGGGAACCATTACCGATCCGGACGTGATGAAACTCATCCGCGACAGCTCTTCGAAGGCTACCGTCGCGCCGTGGCACATGCCCAGGTCATCAACGTGCGCCACAGCGACCTTTGCGTTGTGGCTCGATATCAGGGCTTCGGACGGGGAGCTCGCGGCGTGGGGCATGGTGGTCTCCGGTTGAAGCTGGCATCCGGCCGGGGGGAAGGCGGGCTCGGTTCGCCACCCACCTCCGGCTCTGCGGGTGCCGGCCAAGACCTGCACCGAAGCGTTGGACCGGCGCGCCGTTTCGCGGCGTAAACCATGCGAGGCATCGCTTCGTCCCGGGGCGGCGCCGGCCTCGATTATCGAGCCGTCTCGGGGTCCGGCAGATCGAACTTCCGGGCGTCCACCGGCATCACCTTGCGTAGCGCGGCGAGGTCCCGGTCCATTCCGCCCAGTGCCACCCGGGCGGCCATGGCTATGTTGTGAATGATATCGTCTATCTCGGCCTGCGCGTGCAGGGGATGCGTCGCCACCATCACGGTCCGGTTCAGGATGTCCAGCGAATCGGCACACATGTCTTTCGAATAGCTGCGCCGGCAGGGTTGGTTGGCCGGCATGTTATAGGGGTTCATCGCCGGGTGAGCCGCACCCGCGCCGATCAGAACCTGGTCCCACTCGGTGTAATTGTGACGGCCGGTCCGTCCTGCGATGACGCAGGGAAACACCTCGACGAACTGCGCGGCCGATTCCGCCGAGGCAAAGGTGTACATGACCTGGGTGGCGCAGTCGTGGTCGGCACTGTTCATGGGCGTAGGCTTGAGCCCGAGGTTGCCAAGATGAGCCGTGGCGCCGAGAATCCGGCGCCGCTCCGCCCGCATCGCTTCGATCATGGCAGGAAGCCGATCCAACTGAACGTTCAGGATGGCCCCCATGACCTCGGAGGCCCGCGCACCGTTGCCGGCAAAGGGTTTGAAACTTTCGCTTCGTCCTTGCCAATAGAAATGACAGGGGTCGATCGCACACTTGACGCGCTCGGCGACCACGGGGTCGTCGGTCGCGACGGCGCCGCCCTCGCCCGCGGTCATGTTCTTGTAGTAGTTGAAACTGTATGCCCCGGCGTGCCCGATTGTGCCAAACCTGCGGCCTTCGTATGCGCCCCCGATCCCTTGGCAAGCGTCCTCTACGACCACGAGCCGGTGCCGGGCCGCCACCTCCATGACGGCGTCCATGTCACATGCGGCTCCCCACATGTGCACGGGGATGACCGCCTTGGTCCGCGGCCCGACCGCGTCATCGACGGCTTTCGGATCGATCGTAAGGGTTTCGTCGATCTCCACGATGACCGGAATCGCGCCAACGGCGAGCACCGCCGTGGCCGTTGCCATGTAGGTGTGCGCGGGAACCAGGACCTCGTCACCGGGACCGATGCCGAGTGCGCTCAGCGCGGCGCTCAGCGCATAGCTCCCGCTGCACGTGAGGGCCACATGCTGCGCGCCGAGATACGCCGCGTAGCGCCGCTCGAACCTGTCACACTCGTCGCCTACGCCGTAACGAAACAGGGCGCCTCTGCGGATCACCTTGGCGATCGCATCGATCTCTTCTTCGCCGATAATATACATTGGCCTCCCCAGCTCTGATTTCGGCCTCTATGGCCCGCGAAACCGGATGCCGAACCGCGAACTTCCCGGATGATTTTGCGCACTGGGCCGCATTTGTCGAGGCCGGCGCGCGCCGCGCGGTGGCCAGCCGCAAGGGCGATCCGGTCGCCTGCGACCCCGGCCGACCGAGGCTCCTCTGCCCCTTGATCCCGAACTCCTTTTGGCCGTTTCGACCTGGACGACGCCGAACGGGTATCTTCGGCAGCCCCGTGGCCGGTCTGCGTGATCGACCCCATGGTCTCCGCGCTTTGGGCCCGCCGCCGGTCCGGCCGCCGGATAAAGTCCCTACAAGGCCTGACCCCCGTGCTTGCGGAGGTATTCCAGGGCCTTGCGGGCGGGGAGATAGCCGGGGTCGTACGTTAGCGCGCGCTCGAAGGCGCGCTCGGCCGCCGCCTCCTGCCCCTTCATGAGCAGGACCCGGCCCAGGTTGAAGTGCGGGAACTGATAGCAGCAGTAGCGCTTGGCCCGCATGGCTTTCTCGAGCCAGGGGACCGCCTCGTCGGGCCGGCCCAGGTCGATGAGGTAGACGCCGATGTCGTTGTAGGGGTTGCCGTAATCCGGGTCGAGCGGGATCGCCTTCCGGCACTCGGCGATGGCCTCCTCGATCCGGCCCAGGTGGCTGAGCGACCAGCCGAGATAGGTATGGGCCTCGGCGGTGGGCCGGATGTCGATCGACTCCCGGAACAGCTCGATCGCCCTGTCGTACTGGCCGAGCAGATGATGGAGGGTGCCCGCCCGCCAGAGCAGATATGCCCGTTCCAAGGGCGGCGGCGGCTCGGGGCCTTGGGCGCGCAGCGGCACGCTCGCCCCGGCCCACAGGAGCAAGGCAAGGGCGAAGACATCTGCCATGCGGCGGCGCCGACCCATGGGTCCCTCCGAATTCCGCCGGGACCACGCCCCGTAACGGAACCTTCCCGCGACCCTCACTTTACACCGCCCTGGCGAGAAATCGAATGGCCGGATTCGGGCGAGGTCGGAACCCGTGTGCGCCCGCGGGTGCGGACTCCTCGCTTTAAGACCGTCCTTGGGATGCCGTCGGATCCCGACGGCGCGCGCGGGCCCCCGCGGGCGGGGTGACGGGGCCTTGCCGAAGCCCTACATATCGGGACAGGACGGAACTGGCGGGGAGGGGGCTTGCCCCATGGCGCAGACCGCGCTCAGCCAAAAGACCTGCACGCCCTGCCGCGGCGGGATTGCGCCCTTGTCGCCCGCGGAGGTGGCCGGCCTGCTGCCGCAGGCGCCGGGGTGGGCGGCCGTCGACGGCGACACGAAGATCGAGGCCCGTTTCGCGTTCGACAACTTCCGCATGGCGCTCGACTTCGTGCGCCAGGTGGGCGAGCTGGCGGAGGCCGAGTTTCACCACCCGCTGTTCATCAACTTCGGCTGGGGGTTCGCCGACATCGTCCTGCAGACCAAGAAGATCAAGGGGCTGCACGAGAACGACTTCATCATGGCGGCCAAGATCAGCGAGATCGCCGAGGCGGTCTCCGGGGGCGCGGCCGACTAAGCAGGTTTTCGAA
>JBHIDD010000079.1:0-9677 GCA_046759925.1 Kiloniellaceae bacterium | reverse complement strand
GCCAAAGAGCCGAAGGCCGCAGCCAAAGCCAAAGAGCCGAAGGCCGCAGCCAAGGCCGAAGAGCCGAAGGCCGCAGCCAAGGCCGAAGAGCCGAAGGCCGCAGCCAAAGCGGAAGAGCCGGAGGCCGCAGCCAAAGCGGAAGAGCCCGAAGCCGCTAGCCAGGAAGGCGCAAGCGAATGACTGTCCGGATCGTCAGTAAGGGCGTCGGCGCCCGCCGGCCGTTCTTCCGCCGGCGCAAGAGCTGCCCGTTCTCCGGGCCAAACGCGATCAAGATCGATTACAAGGACGTGCGCACCTTGCAGCGCTTTGTTTCCGAGCGCGGCAAGATCGTGCCCAGCCGGATCACCGCGGTTTCGGCGAAAAGGCAGCGCGAGCTGGCCAAGGCCATCAAGCGCGCCCGTTACCTCGCCCTTCTGCCCTACGTCTTGCAGTAGCCGGAGGGAAGAGCGATGCAGGTCATTCTGCTGGAGCGTATCGAGAAGCTCGGTCAGATGGGCGACATCGTGACGGTGAAGCCCGGCTATGCCCGCAACTACCTCCTGCCGCGGAACAAGGCCCGGCGGGCCACCGAGGAGAACCTGGCCGAGTTCGAGCGCCAGCGCGCCCAGCTCGAGGCGGAGAACCTGAAACACCGGGAAGAGGCGGACCGGGTGGCCGGAAAGCTCCACGGCATGACCGTCACGCTGATCCGCCAGGCCGGCGAGTCGGGGCAGCTCTACGGCTCGGTCAACACGCGCGACCTGGGCAAGGCGGTGAGCGCAGCCGGCGTCACTATCGACCGCGGCCAGGTGGTCCTCGACAACGTCATCAAGACCCTCGGGCTGCACAGGGTGAAGATTCGCCTGCATCCCGAGGTGATCGTCACCATCACCGCCAACGTCGCCCGCTCCGAGACGGAGGCCGAAGCCCAGGCCAAGGCCGGACATCTGGTCAGCGCCGAGGAGCAGCGGGCGGTCCGGGAAGCCGCCGCGGCGGCGGCGATTTCCGGGCTCGAGCAGGAAGCGGGGTCCGAGGCGGCGGCGGAAGAGGGCGACGCCACCGATGCCGCGGCGCCGGCCGGGTCCGGGCGCAAGGAAGACGCGAAGCCGGCGTAAGACCGGAACTTTTTCGTTTCGGCATGAACCCACGTTGTTGGGGCGGCGGTCCGGAACCGGGCCGCCGCCCTTGCTTTGCCCCGCGCCCGGGCCAGGCGGCGGGCGCCACGAGCGGACTTGCGCAGGGCCGGCAAAGCGGAAACAATTCACCAACAGCGATGGTCGAATTGCGCCGGTCCGCGGTTGCGCCGGCGGATGTCGTGCGCCGAATGGCACACCAGAAGGGGAGGCATTCCCGTGCTGTTTCGCCGCCTGTTGAAGTACACGATCCGGGACGGCGCGTTGCGGGTGATCGAGGCCCGCGGGCGGGCGTACAGCGTCGGCGAAGGCGAGCCGAGCTGCACACTGCGCCTCAACGAGAAGGCCCTCGACTACAAGCTGGCGCTCAATCCCGCGCTTTACATGGCCGAAGCCTATATGGACGGAAGCTTGACCGTGGAGCAGGGCACGCTGCGCGAGGCCATGGAGCTCATGGCGCGCAATTTCGAGCGTCTCCAGCGCTCTCCGCTGGCCGCCTTCATACCCCGCCAGCTCTACCCGGGACGCTGGCGGAAACAATACAATCCGGTCGGCAAGGCCCAGCGCAACGTGGCCCACCACTACGACCTGTCGGATCGGCTCTACGACCTGTTCCTGGACCAGGATCGCCAGTATTCCTGCGCCTATTTCGCCACACCGGAGGACGATCTGGACACCGCCCAGCAGAACAAGAAGCGGCACATCGCCGCCAAGCTGCTGCTCGACCGGCCCGACCTCAAGGTGCTGGACATCGGGTCGGGGTGGGGCGGATTGGGGCTCTACCTGGCGCAGGCTGGCGATTGCGACGTCACCGGGGTCACCTTGAGCCGGGAACAGCACAAGATCAGCCAGCACCGCGCGGCGGCGGCGCGGTTGGCCGAGCGTTGCCGATTTGTCCTCAAGGACTACCGGGAAGAGACCGGGACCTATGACCGGATCGTTTCGGTCGGCATGTTCGAGCACGTGGGCAGGCGCAACTACGACGAGTTCTTCTTGAAGGTGCGCGACCTTCTCGCCGATGACGGAGTCTGCCTGCTGCATTCGATCGGCCGCTTCGACCAGGCCGCGCCGATCAACCCCTTCATCCGCAAGTACATCTTCCCGGGGGCTGATTTGCCGGCCCTCTCCGAGGTCATGGCCTCGGTCGAGCGGGCGGGGCTTTACGCCACCGACATCGAGATTCTGCGCCTGCATTACGCCGAGACGCTCAGGCGGTGGAGCGAGCGCTTCCAGGCCAACCGCGACAGGGTTGCGGCACTCTACGACGCGCGGTTCTGCCGCATGTGGGAGCTCTATCTGCTGATCTGCGAGATGGGCTTCCGTTACAGGAACTTGATGGTCTTCCAGCTCCAACTCTCGAAGCGGCTGGAGACGCTGCCGCTCACCCGCGATTACATGACCGATTGGGAACGGGCGCACGGCAGCCAGGCCGTCGGGCCCGACCAGCGTATCAGGGCGGCGCGGTAATCCCCGCCCCCGAGTCGCAGCCCGTCGTTCCCGGGTCGCGGCGCGGCGCGTTCCGGACCGCCCGAGGCAACCCCGCCCAGTCCCCGGCTCTGCGGGCGCAGGTCGATGCGTAGCCGGCGAATCGTCTATCATACGGCGCACGCGGAGGCCGGGCGGCGGCTTCGGATTTATCCCCATCTTTCTTTATCCCCGTGTTTCTACAGATTCACGCTTTGCCGCAAATGCCCGGCCCTCAAGGCCTCTGCTAGGGTGTGCCGCGATGGATCGTAGCCAACAGTCGAGCCTCGCCGAACTCCCCGCGACGGAAGGCGACAATTCGACCTATCGCACGCCGCCAGTCAATTACGAGGCCGAGCAGGCCTTGCTGGCCGCAATCCTCACCAACCACCGGGCCTTTGAGCGGGTCGCCGATTTCCTGCAGCCGGCGCACTTCGCCGACGATTTGCACGGCCGCATCTTCGAGGCCTGCGGCAAGTTGATCGAGCGCGGCCAGATCGCCGACGCGCTGACCCTCAAGAACCTCTTTGAACAAGACGACGCGCTGGCCGACGTGGGCGGCGGCCAGTACCTGGCCAAACTCCAGTCGAGCTACGTCAGCATCATCAATGCCGCGGATTACGGCCGGACGATCCATGACCTCCACCTGCGGCGCGAGCTGATCGGCCTGGGCGAGGACGTGGTCAACGACGCCTTCGACCACGACCCCGATACCAGCGCCATGGCGCAGATCGAAACCGCCGAGCAGCGGCTCTACAACCTGGCCGAGGCGGGCCGGACCGAGGGCGGCTTCCGAAGCTTCAAGTCGGCCGTCATCGAAGCGGTCGAAATGACCGAGGCCGCGTTCAAGCGCGACAGCCACGTCGCCGGCGTATCGACCGGTTTCACGGACCTCGACAAGCTGCTGGGCGGGCTGCACCACTCGGATCTGATCATCCTGGCCGGCCGGCCCTCGATGGGTAAAGCGCAGCCGCTGGATGCCAAGGTGAAGACCATCGACGGCTGGAAAACCATGGCCCAACTTCGCCTCGCCGACCAGCTCGCTTCAATCGATGGCCGTGGATCCATCGTGAGCGGCATCTTCCCGCAGGGTGTAAGGCAGATTTACCGCGTCACTTTTTCCGACGGCCGCTCTACGGAATGCTGCGCCGAGCATCTCTGGCGGGTTCACTATCGAGAATGGGACAGTCCTCGCATCCTCCGTACCGACAATGTTGCCGCGCTGCTTAAGCGCAAACGATACCAGCGGCGCATGTGGATCGACATGTGTTCTGGCGATTTCGGCCATGACGAACCCTTGCCGATCGATCCCTGGCTGCTCGGCGTGCTTATCGGCGATGGCAATCTGTCCGGCGGCAGCGTCCGCCTGTCCCCAGCAAGCAATACTTTACTGGATCAGGTTGCCGAAGCGATCGGACAAGGTTACACGGTCAAGGCGGCAGGTGGTTATGACTACCGCATTGTGCAGACAGAGGGGCATCGCCGGCCAGGCCGCCAGGGCGTGTGGCCGAACAAAATTAAGAACGCCTTATCCGACCTCGGTCTATGGAACCTGCGGAGTAATGAGAAATTCATCCCGCGTCTTTACATGACGGCGAACCGTGAGGCACGGCTTGCACTGCTTGGCGGTCTTATGGACACCGACGGGTGGATTGAGCGGTGGGGTAGCCTTCGCTTCGGCACCACGAGCGAACGGCTCGCCGATGACGTTGTGGAGATGGCGCGGTCGCTGGGAGCTTGGTGTACCAAGCATCAGAAGCGTGCCCGCTATACGTATGTAGGCGAATCACGGGAAGGTCAGGCGGCCTACGTTTGCAACATTCACTATTCCGACCCTCGATCACTCTTCACACTGGCTGAGAAGCGCCAACGAGCGGCTGCGCCACGCCGACGCAGACGTCCAGTGTTTGTTTCCATTGAGCCCACCCGGAAGGCTGAGGCGCGTTGCATCGCCGTCACCCATCCAGAGCACCTCTATGTCACGGACAGCTATGTCGTGACCCACAACACGGCACTGGCCACCAACATCGCCTACAACACCGCCTCCTCCCGGCGCAAGGAAACCGGCCCTGACGGCAGCCCGATCGAGGTGTCGGAGGTGGTGGCCTTCTTCTCGCTGGAAATGTCGGCGGAACAGCTGGCCACCCGGATCATCTCGGAGCAGGCGCACGTCCGGTCCGACGCCATGCGCCGCGGCGAGATCCGGGACGAGGAATTCGACCGCATTTTCGAAACCAGCCGCCACTTGCACGGCCTGCCGCTGTTCATCGACGACACGCCAGCGCTGGCCGTGCCGATGCTCAGGACCCGGGCGCGGCGTCTCAAACGGCAGCAGGGCCTGAGCCTGATCGTGGTCGATTACTTGCAGCTCATGCGCGGACAGTCGCGCAGCGAAAACCGCGTGCAGGAGATCTCCGAGATCACCCGGGGCCTCAAGGCGGTCGCCAAGGAACTGGACGTGCCGGTGCTGGCGCTGTCCCAGCTTTCGCGCCAGACCGAGCAGCGCGACGACAAGCGTCCGCAGCTCGCCGACCTGCGGGAATCCGGCTCGATCGAGCAGGATGCGGACGTCGTCATGTTCCTCTTCCGGGAGGAGTACTACCTGGCCCGCGAGCGGCCGAGCCAACACGCCAAGGAAGAAGACGATAACTTCCAAAGGCGCCTCGCGAAATACGACGAGTTGATGAAGAAGGCGCGCAACAAGGCCGAGGTCATTATCGCCAAGCAGCGCCACGGGCCGATCGGCATCGTTGAGCTTCACTTCGCCGGCGAATTCACCCAGTTCAACAATCTGGTTCAAGACGACCACCTGCCCGACGATGTCCCCTTCTGAGGCGGCCGGGAACGGAGATCCGGCGGCGGCGCGGGCCGGCGCCATTCTCACCGTCGACCTCGCGGCGGTTCAGGCGAACTACCGGCGGCTGAAGCGGGAACTGGGCGCGACCGAGTGCGCCGCCGTGGTCAAGGCGGACGCCTACGGCCTGGGCCTCGAGCGGGTCGGCCCGGCGCTCCTGCGCGCGGGCGCGCGGACCTTCTTTACCGCCCAGCTCGACGAGGCCATTGCCCTGCGCCGGATCCTGGCGGAGGCCGGTGTCGACGAATCGCCGAAGGCCACGATCTTCGTTCTGAATGGCGTCGTCGCCGGCCCGGCCGAAGACTTCCTGGCCCACGCGGTCTACCCGGTGTTGAACAGCCTGGGCGAGATCGACGCCTGGCGCGACGCGGCCGAAGCGGCGGGACGCGCCCTGCCCGCGGCGCTTCACGTCGATACCGGCATGAACCGCCTCGGCCTGCCGCAGGCCGAACTCGATGCGCTGGCCGCCGATCATGCCCGCCTGGCCGGACTCGAGTTGCGGTTCGTCATGAGCCACCTGGCCTGCGCCGATACCCCGGAGCATCCGCTCAATGCGGCGCAGCTCGCCGCCTACACGGCGGCGCGGGCGCGTCTGCCGCACGCGCCGGCCAGCCTCGCCAACTCCTCGGGTATCTTCTTGGGCCAGGCGTACCACTTCGAGCTGGCCCGGCCCGGCGTCGCGCTTTACGGCGTCAACCCGACTCCAGGGCGCCCGAATCCGATGACCCAAGTCGTTCGCCTGCAAGGCAGAATCCTGCAGGTCCGCGACGTTGACGCTCCCCAGACCGTTGGCTATGGTGCGACCCATCGGGCGACCGGGCCGACCCGAATCGCCACCGTTGCGGTGGGTTACGCGGACGGTTATCTGAGGTCGCTTTCGAACCGGGGCAGCGCCTGGATCGGCGATCACCGGGTTTCAGTGGTAGGGCGGGTATCCATGGATCTCATCACGCTCGACGTGACCGCCGTGTCACGCGAGGCCGCCCGCCCCGGTACCTTCGTCGATCTGATTGGACCGGAACAGGGCGTGGATGCCCTGGCCGAAGCGGCGGGAACCGTCGGCTACGAGATCCTGACCGCGCTCGGCCGTCGCTATCACCGGGTTTACCCGAGCGGGTGACGGGGATCTCCGGGGCATGCCGATCCTTCAGGTCATCGGCCGGACCTTTCTCGCGTTCCTCGAAACCGCCGGCCGGCTCGTGCTCTTCGCGCTCACCGCGCTGTCGCACTGCCTGCGGCCGCCGCTCTACCCGCGCCTGGTCGGCCGGCAGATGGTCGAGATCGGCTACTATTCCCTGCCGGTGGTGGGCTTGACCGCGATCTTCACCGGCATGGTGCTCGCCTTGCAGAGCTATACCGGATTCGTTCGCTTCTCGGCGGAAAGCGCGATCCCCAACGTGGTGATCATCTCGATCACCCGCGAGCTGGGCCCGGTGCTGGCCGGCCTGATGGTCGCCGGGCGGGTCGGCGCGGCCATGGCCGCCGAGATCGGCACCATGCGCGTGACCGAGCAGATCGACGCGCTGGATACGCTGGCCACCAACCCCTTCAAGTACTTGGTGGCGCCGCGCCTGATCGCGGGGCTCACCATGCTGCCGCTTCTGGTCCTGACCGCCGATGTCATCGGGGTCTTCGGCGGCTACGTCGTGTCGATCTACAAGCTGGGCTTCAACCCGGCGACCTACCTGAACAACACGATCGACTTCGTGGAAGCCCAGGACGTCATCTCCGGCTTGGTCAAGGCCAGCGTCTTCGGCTTTCTGGTGACGCTCATGGGCTGCTACCACGGCTACCATTCCAAGGGCGGCGCCCAGGGCGTCGGGGCGGCGACCACCAATGCGGTGGTCTCGGCGTCGATCCTGATTCTCTCTTTCAACTATTTCATCACCGAGCTGTTCTTCGCGCGATGAGCGAAGTCCCGTCTCAATCCGCCCCCAAAATCCGGATCCGCGGCCTGGAAAAGGCCTTCGGGACGAAGGTCGTCCTCGACGGCCTGGACCTCGACGTCGGGGTCGGCGAATCGGTGGTCGTGATCGGCGGCTCGGGCAGCGGCAAGTCGGTGATGCTGAAGTGCATCCTGGGCCTGCTCCGTCCCGAGGCCGGCAGCATCAAGGTCGACAACGAGGAGGTCGTCGGCCTCAACGGCAAGGCGCGGGACCGAATCCTGCGCAAGTTCGGCATGCTGTTCCAGAACGCCGCCTTGTTCGATTCCCTCCCGGTCTGGGCGAACGTCGCCTTCGGCCTGATCGAGGGCGGCGGCATGCAGCGGGGCAAGGCGAAGAAGATCGCGCTTCAGAAGCTTGCCGCCGTCGGGCTGGACGCCGAGGTCGGCGAGCTTTGGCCGGCCGAGCTGTCCGGCGGCATGCGCAAGCGCGTCGGCTTGGCGCGCGCCATCGCCACCGAGCCGCAGATCATCTTCTTCGACGAGCCGACGACGGGCCTCGATCCGATCATGGGCGATGTCATCAACGATTTGATCCGCAAGTGCGTCGGCGAGCTCGGCGCGACCGCGCTGTCGATCACCCACGACATAGCAAGCGCCCGCAAGATCGCCCACCGCATCGCCATGCTCTACGGCGGCCGGATCATCTGGGCCGGGCCGGTCGCCGAGATCGATTCGTCGGCCAATCCTTACGTCGATCAGTTCATCCACGGCCGCGCGGAAGGGCCGATCCAGATGGAGGTCCGGGACCTCTGATGGCCGACGGGAGGGCACGCCGGACAGGAGGCCGGGTCCGGGCGGGAATTCGGAAAGGAGCCTCGGCGTAGCTTTGGTCACAGCGCAATCCCGTTACGTCTGTCAAGCCTGCGGCGCCTCGGCGGCCAAATGGAGCGGCCGCTGCGACGCCTGCGGTGCGTGGAACGCGATCGTCGAGGAAGCGCCGCGCGAGCGTGCGCCGGGGGGTCTCGGCCTCCCGCGCCGGCGCGGCGGCAAGCCGATCGACTTCGTCGGCCTGGCAGGCAAGGCGAAGGGCGCGCCTCGGCGCACGACCGGCATTGCCGAATTCGACCGGGTCTGCGGCGGCGGCCTGGTCCCCGGCTCGGCGGTCCTGATCAGCGGCGACCCGGGCATCGGCAAGTCGACCCTGGTGCTCCAGGCGGTGGCCGCGTTGGCCGCCGGGGTGGCCGGAGATGCCTCGGGCCATGTGTACATCTCGGGCGAGGAAGCGGTCGATCAGCTGCGCCTTCGGGCGCGCCGCCTGGGGCTTTCCGGCGCGCCGGTGCTGCTCGGCGCCGCCACCTCGGTGCGCGACATCGCGGCCAGCCTCGACGCCCCCGGCCGGGTCCGGGCCGTGGTCATCGATTCGATCCAGACCATGTACGTCGACAGTTTCGAATCGGCGCCCGGCACGGTCTCGCAAGTCCGGGCCAGCGCCCAAGAGCTGATCCGCCTGGCGAAGCTTCACGGTTTCACCCTGCTTATGGTCGGCCATGTCACCAAGGACGGTCAGATCGCCGGACCCAAGGTGTTGGAGCACATGGTCGATACGGTGCTGACCTTCGAGGGCGAGCGCGGCCACCAATTCCGCATCCTGCGCGCCAGCAAGAACCGCTTCGGCCCGACCGACGAGATCGGCGTCTTCGAGATGACCGACGTTGGCTTGAAGGAGGTCGCCAACCCCTCGGCCCTGTTCCTGGCCGAGCGCCGGGGCAACGTCTCGGGGGCCGCCGTCTTCGCCGGACTCGAGGGCACCCGGCCGGTGCTGGTCGAGATCCAGGCCCTGGTCTCGCCCTCCCCGCTGGCCACGCCGCGCCGGGCGGTGGTCGGCTGGGACGCCGGGCGCCTGGCCATGGTGCTGGCGGTCCTGGAGGCGCGCTGCGGGCTGGTCTTGGCCGGCAAGGAGGTCTATCTAAACGTCGCCGGCGGGCTTCGCATCGGCGAACCGGCGGCGGATTTGGCGGTTGCCGCGGCCCTGGCCTCGGCGGCCAGCGACCGGCCGGTCCCGGCGGACTCGGTCGTTTTCGGCGAGATCGGGCTGTCCGGCGAGGTCCGCGCGGTGGCCCAGGCCGCAGTCCGTCTCAAAGAGGCCGCGAAACTGGGATTCACCCGGGCCTTGGCGCCGCCGCGGCGAAGCGTGGCCGGAACGCGGCGCGCCGGCCCATCGGGCGGCCTCGAGGTGCAGGAGATCGCGCATTTGCAGGACCTGGTGGCGCTCTTTCCCGCCAGAGCCGCCAGCCGCATCGGGCCGCAATCGCGCGGCCCGCTTGCCGGCCGCGCCGCGCTCGCGTAAACCTCTGGGGTGGCA
>JBHIDD010000078.1:0-9691 GCA_046759925.1 Kiloniellaceae bacterium | reverse complement strand
CCGGCCTATTTCGACAGCTTCTCGATGGTTCCGGTGGTCGAATAGCCGGGCATGAGCCGGGCCAGGACGACGCGTCCGCCGTAACTTTGCACGACTTCGGCGCCGACCACCCGATCGAGCGTGTAATCGGCGCCCTTGACCAGGACGTCGGGGCGGATCGCCTCGATCAGCCTGAGCGGGGTATCCTCGCCGAAGATCACCACCTGATCGACATCGGCGAGCGAGGCCACGACCGCCGCACGCGCGGCTTCGGACTGCACCGGACGGCCCCGGCTTTTGAGCCGCCTCACGGAGGCATCGCTGTTCAGCCCGACGATCAGGCGGTCGCAGGCTTGGCGGGCCTGGCTGAGCAGCGAGACGTGGCCCGGGTGCAACAGATCGAAACAGCCGTTGGTGAAGCCCACGGCCAGCCCCGCACGGCGCCACCCGGCGACCCGCTCGACCAGGCTGTCCAGATCGACGACCTTGGCCTCGGCGGCCAGCAGCTCCGAGGCGTGCAAGGCACGCAACACCTCGCCCGAATGGGCGACCGCGGTCCCCAGCTTGCCGACCACGATTCCGGCGGCCACGTTGGCCAGCCGGGCCGCATCCGCGATCTCCACCCCGGCGGCCAAGCCGGCGGCGACGACCGCCGTAACGGTATCCCCGGCCCCCGAGACATCGAAGACCTCGCGCGCCCGGGCGGCGAAATGGCGCGGCGGTGCGCCGGCCTCGGCGGTCACCAGAGTCATGCCGTCTTCGCTGCGCGTCGCCAGCACGCCCTCGACGCCCGCGGTCTCGATCACGGCGCGGCAGGCGGCAACGATCTGGTCGTCGTCGTCGACCGGCAGTCCGGTCGCCTGGTGCAGTTCAGGCCGGTTCGGCGTGACCAGGGCGGCCCCCCGATAGCGGGCGTAGTCCCGGCCCCTGGGATCGACGACGACCGGCCGGCCCGCGGCCCGTGCCACTTCGACCAGGGCGGCAATCGTCGCAGGTTGCAAAACCCCCTTGCCGTAGTCGGACAGCACCAGCGCGCCGGCCCCGGATTCGGCCAAGGCGGCCTTCGCCGCGTCGACAACCGCGCCTGCCGTATGGGCCGCCAGGGGCCGCGCGCTCTCGCGATCGGCGCGCAGCAACTGCTGCCCGGCGGCGATGTAACGCTCCTTGATGGTGGTCGGCCGGCCGGCCTGGACCAGGATCCGGCAGCCCCGGCCTGCGTCTCCGGTGGCCAGGTCCCGGACCTCGTGCCCGGCCGCGTCCTCGCCGACCACGGCCACGAAGTCGGCCCGCACGCCGAGGGCCGCCAGGTTGCGCAGCACGTTGCCGGCGCCGCCCAGCATCGAGACGTCGCGGTCGATCTGCAGCACCGGGATCGGCCCTTCGGGCGAGATACGCTCGACCGTTCCGTAGACGAAACGATCGAGCATGACGTCGCCGACGACCAAGACCCGGGCCTTGGCGAGGGCCTCCACATGGACGGCGAGATCGGTATTGTCGGTCATCGCGGGGTGCCCGTCACGGAACCTAGCGGCGCACCCGAGTCGCTGCCCGGGGCGTCAGACCAGGTCAAGGCCCTGCTCCAGCGCGGCGCAGAACATCTGACCCAGGGTGATGTGCATTTCCTGGATCCGCGCCGTGGTATCGGAGGGCACGATCAAGAGCGGCTCGGCCAACCCGCTGAGCTCGCCGCCGTCCTTGCCGCTGAGCGCCGCCGGCACCATGCCGATTTCCCGGGCCGCTTGCAGCGCCACGATCACGTTGCGGCTTTTCCCCGAGGTGGTAATGGCGATCGCCACGTCCCCGGGCCGGCCGAGCGCGCGAAGCTGCCGGGCGAAGACCTGCTCGAAGCCCAGATCGTTGCCGATCGCGGTCAGCGCCGAGGTATCGGTGGTCAGCGCAATGGCCGGGATCGGGGCGCGGTCCTTGACATAGCGAACCGTCAATTCGGTCGCCAGATGCTGCGCATCCGCGGCGCTGCCGCCGTTGCCGAAGAAGAAGATCCGGCCGCCCTCGCGGACCGACCGGACCGAACGCTCGACCAGCTCTTTGAAGGCACCGGCGAGCGCGCCGCGCGTCGCCGCCACGACCGCGCCGTGCTCGGCCAGTTCGGCGTCGAAAAAGGCACTGAGGTCGATCTTGGGCAAAGCGGCGATCCCCGCATCCGGTTTGCCCTAATGTACCCGCCTTACGCGCGCAAGCGAAACCCGCCAAAGGCGCCCCCCTCGGGCAAACCCCGGAGGCGGGCGATTGCGGCCCTTTAGGGCCCGATACGGTCAGGGTCGGCGCGCAGCCATCCGTCACGCGGCGCGGCAATGAGTGCAGATTCGACGCCGGGATGGTGATTTTGCTTGCATTCCGCGGTACGATTATTCATACCCGCCGCTCTCACATACATCATGGACATCTGCTGGTTGGGGAGGACGAAGGATGTCGAATGTTCACGCCCTCTTCCAATTGGGGATGGACTTGGATCCCGATTCAAGCACCGCCCAAACGGAAGTCACGGCCTGCGCCTGCGCCGCCGCGTCGGCGGAGGACGAGCGCAAGGACTTTTTCATCGAGCGCGACGGCGTGCGATACGCCGGCACCCATTTGCTGGTCGATCTCTGGGGGGCGAAACGGCTCGACGATCAGGCGCACATCGAGACGACGCTCAAGGGTTGCGTCGAGGCGGCCGGAGCGACCTTGCTGCATATCCATTTGCATCGCTTTACGCCGAACCATGGAATCTCCGGCGTGGCGGTGTTGGCGGAATCGCACATGAGCATCCATACTTGGCCGGAATACGACTATGCGGCGCTCGACATCTTCATGTGCGGGGACACCACGCCGCACAGGACGATCGACGTGCTTAGGTCCGCATTCCACCCGGCGCGCCTGGCCGTCGACGAGCACTTGCGGGGCCGGGCTTCGTGACCGATTGGGTCGAGGAGCGGCTGCACGATGACTTCCGGATCAGGCTGCGGGCCAACAAGATCCTGTACGACAGCCAGACCGCCTACCAGCACATCGTGTTCTTCGAAAACAGCGCATTCGGTCGGGTCATGGCGCTCGACGACGTCGTGCAGACGACCGAGCGGGACGAGTTCATCTACCACGAGATGCTCGCCCACGTGCCGATCCTGGCCCACGGCGCGGTGCGCGAGGTGCTGATCGTCGGCGGCGGCGACGGGGGCATGCTCGAGGAAACGCTCAAGCACCGCAAGGTCGAACGGGTCACCCTGGTGGAGATCGATCAACGCGTGATCGACCTCAGCCGGCGTTACTTGAGCTCGATTTGCGGCCGCGCCTTCGAGGATCCGCGGGTCAATCTGGTGATCGCGGAGGGCGCGGGATTCGTCTCCGCCAGCAAGGCGCGATTCGATGTCATCATCGTCGATTCGACCGACCCGATCGGTCCGGGCGTGGCCCTCTTCACCGAGCACTTCTACAAGAGCTGCAAAGCCTGTCTCGCGCCGGGCGGGGTCCTGGTGACGCAGAACGGCGTGCCCTTCCTGCAGAGCACCGAGCTGGTCAACGCGCTTCACTGTCTGCGGCCGATCTTCGCCGATACCACCTGCTATCTGGCGACGGTGCCGACCTACGTCGGCGGACCGATGGCCTTCGGCTGGGCGACCGACGATACCGGGCTCCGGCAGACCCCGGTCGACACCTTGCGCGCGCGCTTCGAGGACGCGGAGCTTACGACCGACTACTACACGCCCGAGGTCCATCACGCCGCCTTCGCCCTGCCGGGCTACGTCGCCAAGCTGATCTCCTAAGCAGGTTTTTAAAAACTCCGCCCACAGCGCATGTGGGCGGGCTTCGCAAAACCTGCTGGGTTTTTAAGGGCTTGCAGAGCGGTCTTGGCCCGGCCATTCGTGCCCGGATCAAGAACACTCTGCTTAGCGAGCCTCAGGCTTGCAGGAACCGCCGATCGGCGCCCTCGAGCACCAGGGCGGTGAGCCGCCCGCCGAAGCACGCCCCGGTATCGATCCCGATCCGGTTCGGCCGCAGTTCCGGCGCCGGGACCGGCGTGTGTCCGTGAACCACGACCTTCCCGCAATCGGCGTCGGAGGTGAGGAACGGCTCGCGGATCCACAACAGGTCCTCCGGATTCTGCGCGCCCAAAGGGACGCCCGGGCGTATGCCGGCGTGGACGAAGAGATAGTCGCCTTCGACATGGCTCATGCGCAGGCTCTCCAGGAACCGGCGGTGTTCGTCGGGCAACCGCGCCGTCAACTCGGCCCGCAGCCAGGCAACGCCGTCCAGGCCGCCGAACCCGGCCGCGGCGGACTCGATTCCGTAGCTGCGCAAGGTGGCATCCCCGCCGTTCATCAGCCAGACCAGGAGGACGTCTTCGCCCGCGAGGAAGCGGAGCATGAAGTCGTCGTGGTTGCCCTTCAAGTGCACGCTCTCGAAGCCGGGCAGGGGCTGCTCGATCAAGCAGTCGATGAGACCGCGCGAATCCGGGCCGCGGTCGATGTAATCGCCCAGATACACCGCCACCTTGCGCGCCAGCCCGGCCCCGGCATGATCCTCGAGGATGGCTTGGTGCAGAACCCGCAGCCGGTCGAGGCAGCCGTGACTGTCCCCGACGGCATAGACCCGGGTTCCCGCAGGCACGGACGCGCCGGACGGGCCCTGGTGCCGCTCGCCGACCAATGAAGCCATCCGGGTTTCTCAGCCCCCCCTCGTTCCATCGCTTGGCAAACCCGGAGTGTAGCAAAGCTGCGCCGCCCTTGCCGGCAAATTCAAGGGCCGGCGCCTATGACGGGGAGTCCAAATGCCTCGGTCTTTTTTTGCGTTCCCGTGCCCGCGACGGCCTGCGCTCCGGCGCGCCCTCAAGGGGGCGTCCCAAGCGGGCGCCGAAGGCACAAGAATTGTGACTTCGCGCATGAGACAGCAAGACCACAATTGCGGGCATCAATTGCGGGGACAGCATACTTAATTCCATCAATTGCGGGGACAGCATACTTAATTCCATCGTCGCGGCGATCAGACGAAAGTTTGGAACGCCGCCGGGGCGTCGAAATCCTGCGATGGAGTCCGCTCAAGGCCACGCGAATTGCGGATCATGTCCCCATAACCATATTAAGTATGGCGTCCCCATAACCTATTCATGTCCCCATAACCTATTAAGTATGGCGTCCCCATAACTTTTAACTTTAACTCTACTCCCAGCGGGACCGTCAGGAGTCTGCGGGCCTGCGCTTCGGCGGCGTGGCAAGATCCTTTGGCCGATCAGGGCCCTTGGACCGTGGGCGCGGCCTGCCAGGCGGCCCGGCCACCCTCATCGTCGAGGTGGGCGCGCAGCGCGGCCACCACCCGGCGGTCGTAGAGATCGGCCCGGCGGTCGAGCGCGTCCAGCGCCTCGTCGAGCGGCATGCCGGCGCGACGGCTGACCATGCCGACAAGGGCGTCGGCAACCCGGACGATGCGGGCGCTGATCCGAACCTCCTCGACGGGATAGCCGCGCGGAACGCCGTGGCCATCCACGTCGCGCCGAAGCTGGCGCAGGGTCGCAACGACCGGGCCGTCGAACTCCAGGCCATCGAGCAGCGCCACCGTGGCTCGAAGTCTGTCGCGCAGCGAAAGGCCGTCTTGTCCCGACACCGCGGACGCCTGGGCCGGCGTGGCGTCCGGGACGAGGGGCCCGCCGAGGTGAATCAGCGTTCCCGAGATGCGGGCGGTCTCGCGGACGGCCCCGTCGAGGCCCATCGCTTCGGCGATCAGGCGGGACAGATCGCCGATCCGCGCGGCGTGGTGGGCGCCATAGGGATCGTAGAAATCGACGACGCCGAGCAGCGTCTGCACAAGGGCCTCGAGCCGGCGCGCGCAGCCTTCGCCGGTGTCAACCTCGGCGGCCCCTCGGCCCCGTCGCGCGGTCCGGTCCAAACGGCGCATCGCAAGGCGCCGCCAAGCCGCGCCGAGCGCCGCGATCGAATCCAGGATGAACCCGGACAGGCGCGGGCCCGGGCGCCGGAACCCGGCGGCCCGGCCAGCGCCCGAAACGTCAAAGGTTCTGCCGGCGGCCCGGGCCACCGAGGCCGGGTGCCGCCGTTCCGGATCCGAAAAGGCCGGTGGGTCGGCCGGACTTGCCTCTGACACCTTGGTCGTCTCCGGGGTTGCCGTGCGGCCCGCCCTGTCACGGACCGGGCCACGGCCGCCGTCAAGCCGGGCCATCTTCCCGCCGCATCGCTTAATGAAGACTTAACCGGATCTCCTCTGGCCCGACGGCGCAATTGGTGCCATATCAACCAGGTGTCTGAAAACGTCATTGAAGTCGAGGGCCTGACCAAGGTCTTCGACCGCCTGACCGCCGTCGACGGGGTGGGCTTCTCGCTCGCGCGCGGGCAGACCGTCGCCCTCTTGGGCGCCAACGGCGCGGGCAAGACGACGACGATTTCCATGCTGCTCGGCCTGCTGCTGCCCAGCGCCGGGACCATCCGGGTCCTGGGCGAGGACATGATCCGGCATCGGCACCGCGTGCTTGACCGGATCAACTTTTCCTCGCCCTACGTCGACCTCCCGCGCCGCCTGACCGTCGGCCAGAACCTCCGGTTCTTCGCCCGCCTCTACGGCGTGCCCGAGCCGGTCCGGCGGGTTGAGGCGCTCGCCGAGGAACTGGAACTTCGCGAAATCCTGCCCCAGCGCAGCGGCCACATCTCGGCCGGGCAGAAGACGCGGGTCTCCCTCGCCAAGGCCTTGATCAACGCGCCGGAAGTGCTGCTGCTGGACGAACCGACCGCCTCGCTCGATCCGGACACCGCGGACTGGGTGCGCGCCTACCTGGAACGCTATCAGGCGCAAAGCGGCACGGCGATCCTGCTTGCCTCGCACAACATGACGGAGGTCGAGCGGCTGTGCGATACCGTTCTGATGATGCGCCAGGGGCGCATCGTCGACCGCGGCACGCCGCGCGAGCTGATCGCCCGTTACGGGCGCCGGACCCTGGAGCAGGTCTTCCTCGACATCGCCCGTAATGGCGCGGAGCCGGCGGCGCGGCGCGAACGGGCGGCCGCCCAATGAGCGGCCACCGCGCAGTGGGCGGCGGCGCGCATCCCGGGGGCTCGCCGGCCTCCCGGATCGGCGCCTTGGTGCTGCGCCATGTTTATCTGCTGCGCACCTCCTGGCCGCGGATCTTCGAGTTGATGTATTGGCCGACCATCCAGATGGTGCTCTGGGGCTTCATCACGAAGTTCCTCTTGACCAACAGCTCCTACATCGCCCAGGCGGTCGGCGTGCTCGTTTCGGCGGTGCTGTTGTGGGACGTGCTGTTTCGCGGCCAGCTCGGTTTCTCCCTGTCGTTCCTGGAGGAGATCTGGTCGCGCAATCTGGCCAACCTTTCGGTCAGCCCCTTGCGCCCGGCCGAGTTTCTGGTCGCGCTCATGACCATGAGCCTGATGCGCACCCTGATCGGCGTGCTGCCGGCGGCGGCGCTCGCGATCGTGTTCTACCAGGTTTCGGTCTTCGAACTCGGACTGCCGCTGGTCGCCTTCTTCGCCAACCTGCTCGTCATGGGCTGGGCGATCGGCATGATGGTCTCGGCGCTGATCTTGAGGGTGGGTCTCGGCGCCGAGAGCACCGCCTGGCTGGCGATCTTCCTGATCGCCCCGGTGAGCGCGATCTATTACCCGGTCGCGATCCTGCCGGACTGGCTGCAGGTCATCTCCTGGTCCCTGCCGACGGCGCCGGTCTTCGAGGGCATGCGCGCGATCCTGCTGGACGGCAGCGTCCGCACCGACCTTCTGCTCCATGCGGTGCTGCTCGACCTGGTCTACCTCGGCATCGGCGCCGTGCTGTTCCTCTATTCCTTCCACGTCGCCCGGCGCCGCGGCCTGCTGCTGCAGGTCGGCGAGTAGGCCAAAGGCGAACGCCGGGCGCGTGCGACGGGGCAATCGACCGGGCCCTTAGTCCGGGCCGCTGACCCCGGCCTCCGCGAAGGTCGCCATGCCGCCGTGGCAGGCGCAGGCGGCTTTGAGCACCGGAATGGCGAGGACCGCGCCCGAGGCCTCGCCGAGCCGCATGCCGAAGTCGAACAGCGCGGCCTTGCCGAGCCGCCCCAAAAGACGGCGGTGGCCGGGTTCGGCCGAGACGTGGGCGACCAGGCAGTGGTCGAGCGCGTGGCGGTCCATGGCATGAAGCACGGCCGCGGCGGCGGTGCAGGCATAGCCGTCCAGGACAACCGGCGTGCGGGCGCGCCGGGCGGCCATCACCGCCCCGGCGATCGCCGCCAGCTCCAGCCCGCCCAAACAGCGCAAGGCCTCCAGCGGGTCGGTCATGGCGGTGCGGTGTTTCGCGACCGCGGCATCGACCACTTCGGTCTTGCGTTCGAGCCGATCATCGTCGATCCCCGTGCCGCGCCCGACCCAGTCCCGCGCCGCGCCGCCGAACAGGGCGCAGCAAAGCGCCGCCGCGCTGGTCGTGTTCCCGATTCCCATTTCCCCCAGGGCGAGCACGTCGATGTCCTGCTCGACCGCCATCATGCCGTAGGCCATCGCCCGGGCGCAGTCCGCCTCGGCCATGGCCGCGGCCTCGCCGAAGTCGCGGGTCGGCTCTTCGAGCGCCATTTCGTAGACCCGCAGGTCCGAATCCGCCACCGCGCAGAGCTGGTTGACCGCGGCGCCGCCGGAAAGGAAGTTCTGCACCATCTGGCGCGTCACCTCGGCGGGGTAGGCGGAAACGCCCCTCGCCGCGACCCCGTGGTTGCCGGCGAAGACGGCGGTGCGCGGCCGCTCGATGCGCGGCGGGTGGCGACCCTGCCAGGTGGCGAGCCACAGGGCCAGCTCCTCCAGCCGCCCGAGCGAACCGGCCGGCTTGGTGAGCTGGGCCTGGCGCGTGGCGGCGGCCGAGCCCGAGGCCAGGTCCGGGCCCGGCATGGCCCGCAGCAGGGCGCGCATCTCGTCGAAGCTCGCCCGCGGCTCCGTTTCGTTCATGATCAGTCCTTCGCCGGATCGAGCGGCGGCAGGGCCGGACAACAACCGCGGTTTGCGCGGCGGCGCAACTGTCCTATAACCGGCCCTTGAAGGCCACCGAAATTCGCCCCTCACAGTGCGCCCCCGATGCAATCCGCCGCCGACCTCGCCGCCTGGTGGACCGACCTGAAGGTCGGACTCGCCATGCTCACCCGCCTGCCGCTCCGGCACGACGCCGAGACGTCCGGACAGACGCTGGCCCGCGCCGGCCGGGTCATGCCGCTCATCGGCGCCCTCGTCGGGCTGGTCGGCGCGGCGGTCTTCTGGCTCGCCGGAAGCCTCGGCCTGCCGCCGCTGGTTGCCGGGCTCCTCGCGGTGACGGCGACGATGCTGTTCACCGGCGCGTTTCACGAGGACGGCCTGGCCGACGTGGCGGACGGCTTCGGCGGCGCCTTCGAGCGCAACCGCAAGCTGGAGATCATGCGCGAGAGCACGATCGGCGCCTACGGGGCCTTGGCCCTCATCCTCTCGGTCGGCGTGCGGGCCGCGGCCCTCGGGGCGATCGCCGAGCCCGCCGCCGCCGCCGCCGCACTCGTCGCAGCCCATGCCGTCGCGCGCTCCTTCCTGCCGGCGGTCATGGTCACCACGCCGCTCGCCCGGACCGAGGGTCTCGCGGCCGGCGCCGGCGAGCCGGCGCCCGGCCATGCCGGCGTCGCGCTGATCCTTGCCGCCGTGATCGCGGTCGCGATGCTCGGTTTGGGCACCGGGGTGCTCTCGCTCGCGCTCTCCGCCGCCGCGGCCGCCGCGATGGTCCT
>JBHIDD010000077.1:0-9856 GCA_046759925.1 Kiloniellaceae bacterium | reverse complement strand
GCTCCGTGCCATCATTGAAGTTAACGTAGCCGGCGATGTGGTCCATGGCCTTCTCAGGCGGCACGTTCTTGCCCCGCTTGCCGATGACGACGCCAAACTCTAACTCATAGTCGGGCTTTGTTGCCGTCTTGGGGATCACGACGGTCCCGCCGGGCCCGTTCACCGCACTGGGATAGGCGCTGAACAGCATGGGAGTTTCGGGGACCTTTTCCAGCATCTCCTCCGCATGGGCCCGGTAGTTGAAGCCCATCAGGGTGATCTTGGGCGGTCTGGGAATCGGCGCCCTGAGCTTGACCGCCTTCAGGTCCCTGAGAATCCCCGCGGCCCGCATGGCCTCGGCCAGCCCCTTCCGGGCGAAGGCCACCGCCTCCGCGGCCGCCTTCAGAGACCTCTCCTCGCCCGCGAGGAACTCCCGCATATCTGGTGGGACTATGGCATTGGCCATGGCACGAGGCCGAGGATCTCCGCGCTGCTGCAACAGCGCCACATAGGCCGAATTGAGGTCGATGACACTGTCATCCACCACGGCCCCGATCCGCGTTTGCCCCTCGTAGTCATAGGTGACGAGCTTCAGCGCCTCGGCCTGTGACAGCGGAAACGCCAAGAAAAACAACAGACTCATGATTAGCGTGGGAATCGTCTTGCCCATCTCTTCCTCCTCCCTTTGCAACATCGCCGATACTGCCATCGGCGATGTCATCCTCCCAGTCGAGAGCTGGGTCGAGATATACCGTGCGGACAAATCCTACGCCGCGGCCAAGCCGCCATCAATTGGATTTATCGCGGGGTTCTGAACGGGGTGAGTTCCTGAATGCGGGGACAGTATACAATTTTTCCTGGGGTCCTGGGCGCTTTCGCGGACGGCGCGGGCCCGAGGCGCCGGCCGAATGCGGTTTCCAGCCTCGCAGCGAAGGCTGGCCCGCCGAGCGGCCAGCACGTCATTTCGGCCGCCCCCCAGCGTGACGATGCTATCCGGCGCCGCGGCCGCGGCGGCTTGACGAAGGGGGCGCTTGAGGGCTCGGAGGGACGCAGCCCGAGGCGTGCCGGAACGACGGGCGCTGCCTTGCTGCCGCCTCCGGGGGACCATATCGCCCACTGGGCAAGAGCCCTCCGGGGGATTTTCCGCCTCGAAACCTTCCGGCGGAAGGTTTCACGCACTCCGGTGCACCGGCGGATCAAACAGCCCACTGGGCTGATTGATGGTGGGCGCGCCTGGGATCGAACCAGGGACCTCCTCGGTGTGAACGAGGCGCTCTCCCGCTGAGCTACGCGCCCTTCCGTGCGCGGCGGGGCCATGGTGTAGGGCAGGCCCCCGGCCGCTGTCAAGCGGGCGGCCGGCCAGGTTCCGCGAGCAGGGCGCGGCGACGCGGTCCGGCGCCGTCGATGAGCGTGCCGTCGAGACCGCAGGGCAGCACCGCGGCGCGGCCAAGCCGCGGGTCGGCCATGCAATGTCCATTAACAAATGGTGATTTGCAGGGCGGATACCGCTTGTGGCATGGTCCGCCTGCATTCCGACGCGGTGTGCCATTCCGAAGCCCGAATCACAAGACCGACGGCTCGACCGCCCATGACCCCCGCCAAGCTTGCCGTCGTCGTGCTGGCCGCCGGCCTAGGAACGCGCATGAAGTCGGCGCGCCCCAAGGCGCTGCATAAAATCGCCGGCAGGCCGATGCTGCGCCATGTCCTCGATGTCGTGGCCGCCCTTTCGCCCGAGCGAATCGTCGTGGTGATCGGTCCCGAGATGGAGGAGGTCGCCGCCGCGGCGGCGCCCTGGCGGACCGTGGTCCAGGACGAGCCGCTCGGCACCGGCCATGCGCTGGCCTGCGCCAAGCCGGCGCTCGACGGGTATTGCGGCCCGCAGGAATCCGGCGACGTGCTGGTGGTCTTCGGCGACATGCCGCTTCTGACGCCCGCGACGCTGAGGGCCATTGCGGACCGCCGGTCTCGGCCGGGCGCGCCGGATCTCGTGGGGCTCGCCTTCCGGCCGGCCGATCCGGCGCAATACGGCCGGGTCGTCCTGGGCCCCAAGGGACAGGTGCTGGACGTCGTGGAATACGCCGATGCCACCGAGGCGGAGCGCCGGATCGATCTCTGCAACGCGGGCGTCGTGTTGGGCGACGGGTCGGTCCTGTTCGCGCTGGTCGCGCGGATCGGCAAGGCCAATGCCAAGGGTGAGTATTACCTGACGGACATTTTCGCCCTGGCGAACAAGGACGGGCTCCGGGCGATCATGGTCGAGGCCGACCCGGAGGAGGTGCTCGGGGTCAATTCGCGCGCCGAGCTGGCGGTGGCCGAGGCCGTGGTCCAGACCCGCCTGCGCGCCCGGGCCATGGCCGAAGGGGCGACGCTCGTTGATCCCACGACCGTGTGGCTCAGCGCGGACACCCGGCTCGGCCGCGACGTGACGGTGCATCCCAACGTGTCCTTCGGCCCCGGCGTCACCGTCGAGGACGGCGCGGAGATCCGCAGCTTCTGTCATATCGAAGCGGCCGACATCGGGCCGGGGGCGGTGGTCGGTCCCTTCGCGCGGCTGCGCCCCGGCACCGCGCTGGGCGCGGGGGCCCGCGTCGGCAACTTCGTCGAGGTCAAGAATGCGGTCCTGGGTGCGCGCGCCAAGGCCAATCACCTGAGCTACCTGGGCGATACCGAGGTCGGCGCCGAGGCCAACATCGGCGCCGGGACCATCACCTGCAACTACGACGGCATCGCGAAGCACAGGACCAAAATCGGCAAGGGCGCTTTCATCGGCTCCAACACCGCCCTCGTCGCCCCGGTCAGCGTCGGCGACGGGGCGATCGTCGGCGCCGGCAGCACGATCACCCGGGACGTGGCCGCGGACGCGCTGGCGGTCGCGCGCGGCGCGCAGAAGGAGCGCAAGGGCGCCGCGAAGCGCTTTCGCAACCATCGCCGGACGGCGAAGCCGGGCGGCGCACAGGCCGGCCCGAAGACCGGACACAAGGACGCCGGACAAAAGGACGACTGAGGCGGTATGTGCGGGATCATCGGCATCATCGGCAAATCACCCGTTGCGCCGCTTTTGCTCGACGGGCTGAGGCGCCTGGAATACCGCGGCTACGATTCGGCCGGGATCGCCACCCTGGTCGACGGCCGAATCGAACGGCGCCGGGCCGAGGGCAAGCTCATGAACCTGGCCGCGCTGCTGGCGCGCGCGCCGGTCGCGGGCACGCTGGGCATCGGGCACACCCGCTGGGCGACCCACGGCCGGCCGACCGAAACCAACGCCCACCCGCACGCGACCGAACGCGTCGCCTTGGTTCACAACGGCATCATCGAGAACTTCCGGGAACTGCGCGCGGAACTGGAGGCGCGCGGTCACGAATTCGAGACGGAAACCGATACCGAGGTCGTGGTCCATCTCTTGAGCGAGCATCTCGACCAGCAGATGTCGCCGCAGGAGTCCGTGGCGGAGGCGCTGGTCCGCCTCGAAGGGGCTTTTGCGCTGGCCATCATCTTCGGCGGCCGGCACGACCTGATGATCGGGGCGCGCTGCGGGTCTCCGCTGGCGGTCGGTTACGGCGAGGGCGAGATGTACCTGGGATCGGATGCCCTGGCGCTCGCGCCGCTCACCGACCGTATCTGTTATCTGGAGGAAGGCGACTGGGTCGAATTGACCAACGACACCGCGACCGTGCACGACGCCACCGGCGGCGTGGTCGAGCGAGAGATCAGGCAGACCGCGCTCTCCGGCGCGCTGATCGGCAAGGGCCAGTACCGCCACTTCATGCAGAAGGAAATCTTCGAGCAGCCGGCGGTGATCGGGGACACCTTGCAGGCCTTCATCAATCCGCTCAGGCGCAGCGTGCAGTTGCCCGATCTGCCTTTCGACCTTGCCGCGCCGCCGCGCCTGACGATCAGTGCCTGCGGCACCGCCTATTACGCCGGCGCGGTCGCCAAGTACTGGTTCGAGCAGGTGGCGCGCCAGCCGGTCGAGGTCGACATCGCCTCGGAGTTCCGCTACCGCGAGGCGCCGCTGCCCGAGGACGGGATCGGCCTGTTCATTTCCCAGTCGGGCGAGACGGTCGATACCCTGGCGGCGCTGCGCTATGCCCGCGCGCAGGGCCAGAAAATCCTGTCGATCGTCAATTCCCCGGAAAGCGCGATCGCCCGTGAATCCGATGCGGTGCTGCCCACCTTGGCGGGCCCGGAGATCGGGGTCGCCTCGACCAAGGCCTTTACCACGCAGCTCGCCGTGCTCGCCTGTCTGGCCATCGCCACGGCCCGAAGCCGCGGCGCGATCGACCAGGACGCCGAAGCCGCGCTCTCCGGCGCGCTCACCGAGGTCCCGGCGCGGGTCGCCGAGATTCTCAATCACGACCAGGCGATTCGCGAAATCGCGCGGGTCTTGGCCGAGGCGCGCGACGTGCTCTACATGGGCCGCGGCAACATCTATCCCATCGCGCTCGAAGGCGCGCTGAAATTGAAGGAGATCAGCTACATTCACGCCGAGGGCTACGCCGCCGGGGAGATGAAGCACGGGCCGATCGCGCTCATCGAGGAGAGCGTGCCGGTCATCTTCTGCGCGCCCTCGGGCCCGCTGTTCGAGAAGACCGCCTCCAACATTGCCGAGGTGGTCGCCCGCGGCGGCGAGGTCGTCCTGATTTCCGATCGGAAGGGGATCGACAAGGTCGGCGAGTCCGCGGCCTTTCGCATCCAGCTGCCGGAGATCGACCCCTTCGTGGCGCCGATCCTCTACGCCGTCCCGGTGCAGCTCCTGGCCTACCACACCGCGGTGTTCAAGGGCACCGACGTGGACCAGCCCCGGAATCTCGCGAAAAGCGTGACGGTGGAATAGGCGGAACCTGTCTCGCCGCCGTGGCGCGGGCCGTCGTAGCGTGGCCTCGGTGCGGCAGGTCTCCGCGGATCGCGGTGCAGGAGATAATTACATTAAATAACTGTACATTATATCTAAGCAGGAAGCATAAGTGTGAAAAAGCTTGACAATACATTCTGTAACAGTGTTTTATTTCGGTGAGCGCCGATTTGCGCCGTCAGCTTGCGGGCGCTCCGAAAAGTGCAGCTAAACGACGGGCAATTTGGAGGACAGACCGCCCGGCGAAGCTGCGGCGGTTTTTTGTCGGCCTGGTCCGGCCGTAAACGGACCCGCGGGATTTGACCGGGCAGCTTGCGACCGCGTCACCAAGCGCTAAAGCGCCACGGGGAGATGCTCCGTGGGCCCGTGTTGGGAAGCCAGGGGGTCTCTGCCGTGAAATTCTTCCCCGCGTTCTTGAGCCTCGGTGGCCGGCGCTGCCTGGTCGTCGGCGGCGGCGAATTGGCGGCGCGCAAGATCCGCTTGCTGCTCAGGGCCGGCGCCGAGGTCACCGTCGTGGCGCCCAAGGCCGGAGCCGAGATCGCCGAGCTCGCCGCGCGCGGCGAGATTGCCTGGATTCGCCGCCGCTTCGTGGCCGACGATGTTCGGGGCTCGGCCGTGGTGCACGGCGCAACCGGCCGCGCGGCGGTCGATGCGGGCGTCTCGGCGGCCGCATATGCGGCCGGGATCCAGGTCAACGTGGTCGACCGTCCCGAGCTCTCCAGCTTCACCGTGCCGGCCATCGTGGACCGCGATCCGGTGGTCATCGGGATTTCCAGCGGCGGCACGGCGCCCGTGCTGGCGCGCCGCCTGCGCACCACGGTTGAGGCGCTTCTGCCGGCCCGCCTGGGGCGGCTCGCGCGTTTCGCGGCAAGCTTCCGGACCTCGGTCAAGGCCATCATCCCCGATGCGGCGGCCCGCCTGCGCTTCTAGGAGCGCTTCTACGACGGGCCCATCGCCGAGGCGATCCTGGCCGGCCACGAGCCGGCCGCGCGCGACAGGATGCTGGCGCTCATCAACCGGCCGGGCGCGCGTCCCGAGCCGAACGGCGCGGTCACCATCGTCGGGGCCGGGCCGGGCGATCCGGATCTCTTGACCTTCCGGGCCCTGCGCCTCATGCAGCAGGCCGACGTGGTCATCTACGACAAGCTGGTCGGCCCCAGGATCCTCGACTACCTGCGGCGCGATGCCGAGCGCATTTTCGTAGGCAAATCCAAGGGCAACCACGTCAAGACCCAGGATCAGATCAACGAACTCATGCTCCATCACGCCCGCGCCGGCCAGCGGGTCCTGCGCCTCAAGGGCGGCGATCCCTTCGTCTTCGGCCGCGGGGGCGAGGAGCGGGAGTATCTGCTGCGCCATGGCATCGACGTCGAGGTGGTCCCGGGGATCACGGCGGCCACCGGCTGCGCGGCGGCCTCGGGAATCCCCTTGACCCACCGGGACCATGCCGGGGCCGTGACCCTTGTGACCGGCCACGGCAAGCCGGGTGAGCCGGACCTCGATTGGGCGGCGCTGGCGCGCCTGCGCCAGACGCTGGTCGTCTACATGGGGGTCGCGACCGCGGGCCGCACCGCCGAGCGGCTCATCGCGCACGGCCTGGCGCCAAGCACCCCGGCCGCGATCGTCGAGAACGGCACCCTGCCGAACGAGAAAATCGTGGTCGGCCGGCTCGACGAGCTCGAGGCCATGGTGCGCGACAACGACATCACGGGCCCCGCGGTCATCGTCGTCGGCGAGGTCGTCCGGCAGGCCGATGCCGCGTTGCGGCCGCGGCGGCTGGCCGCTCTCGTCAGTTAGGCGGGGAGAACGGTATGACGGCCAAAGTGGTGACCGCCAACCGTCTGATCGACGGCTTGGTCGTCTATCTCGATCACGACGGCGGCTGGTCCGAATGGATCGGCCAGAGCCGGGTCGCGCGCAGCCAGGAGGAAAGCGCGGAGATCCTGGCGCTCGCCGAGCGTCCGGACCAGGGGGTCGTGGTGGTCGGCCCCTACCTCATCGACGTCGAGGAGGCGGACGGCGGCCTGCGCCCGGTGCGTTATCGCGAGGTCATCCGGTCCCTGGGCCCCACGGTGCGCACCGACCTCGGCAAACAGGCGGCTCAGGGCTAACCGGCCGCAGGAGCATCACAGGGACGCGAGAGCGATGTACAGGTACGACGAATTCGACCGGACCCTGGTCTTGGAGCGGGTCGAACAGTTCCGCGGCCAGGCCGCGCGGCGGCTGAGCGGCGAGCTGAGCGAGGAGGAGTTCAGGCCGCTGCGCCTGATGAACGGGCTCTACCTGCAGCTCCACGCCTACATGCTGCGGGTGGCCATACCCTACGGCACGCTCTCCCCCGTCCAGATGCGCAAGCTCGCCTTTATCGCCCGGCGCTACGACAAGGGTTACGGCCACTTCACGACGCGCCAGAATATCCAGTACAACTGGCCCAAGCTCGAGGAGGTCCCGGACATCCTGGCGGAGCTCGCCGAGGTCGAGATGCACGCCATCCAGACCAGCGGCAACTCCTTCCGCAACACCACCGCCGACCACTACGCCGGCGTCGCGGCCGAGGAGATCGAGGATCCCCGGATCTACTGCGAGATCATCCGCCAGTGGTCGACCCTGCACCCGGAGTTCTCGTTCCTGCCGCGCAAGTTCAAGATCGCGGTGACCGGCTCGCCGCATGACCGCGCCGCGGTCCGGGTCCACGACATCGGCGTTCATATGCGGCTCGGCCGAGACGGCGAGCCGGGCTTCGAGGTGATCGTCGGCGGCGGTCAGGGCCGCACCCCGATGATCGGCAAGACGATCCGCGAGTTCCTGCCCAAGCGCCACCTGCTGTCCTACCTGGAAGCCATCATGCGCGTCTACAACCAGCTCGGCCGGCGCGACAACCTCTTCAAGGCCCGCATCAAAATCCTGGTGCACGAGCTCGGCGCCGAGAAATTCACCGAGATGGTCGAGGAGGAGTGGCAACACATCAAGGACGGCGAGCTTGCGCTGCCGCCGGAGGATATCGCGCGGATCCGGACCTACTTCGCGCCGCCGCCCTATGAAACGCTCGATGCCGAGGTTCCGGAATTCGAGGTCAAGCGCTTCGAGGACAAGGACTTCGCGCGCTGGGTCCGCACCAACGTGGCCGCCCACAAGGTGCCGGGCCATGCCATCGTCAACATTTCGCTCAAGCCCGAAGGCGGGGTGCCGGGCGATGCCACGGCGGAGCAGATGGAGGCGGTCGCCGACCTGGCGGAGCGCCATAGCTTCGGCGAGATCCGGGTCAGCCACGAGCAGAACCTGGTGCTCGCCCACGTCAAGCTGGCCGACGTCTACGCGCTGTGGCAGGGCCTCAAGCCCTTCGGCCTGGCGACCCCCAACATCGGTCTGGTCTCGGACATCATCGCTTGCCCGGGGCTCGATTACTGCGATCTCGCCAACACCCGTTCGATCCCGGTCGCGCAGCGCATCAGCCGGCGCTTCGCGGATCTCAAGCGGCAACACGATGTCGGCCCGCTGAAGATCAAGATCTCGGGCTGCATCAACGCCTGCGGCCATCACCACGTCGGCCACATCGGGATCCTGGGCGTCGATAAGAAGGGCGAGGAGTTCTACCAGATTACCCTCGGGGGTAACGCCGACGAGAACGCCGCGCTCGGCCAGATCCTCGGACCGGCGTTCGCCTACGACGAGGTGGTCGATGCGGTTGAAACCATCGTGGACACCTATCTGGCGGTCCGGCGGGACGGCGAGCAGTTCCTCGACACTTTTGCCCGCGTCGGGCTCGATCCTTTCAAGGAGAAGCTCTATGCCGCTCATTAAGGACGACAAGATGACGGCGGATCCCTGGGTCACGGTTGCCGACGACGAGGCGCTGCCCGAAGACGGCCAGCCGATCGTGAGCCTGGACCGCTGGCAATCCGACCGCACGGAGCTGCTGCGCCGCAACGCGCCGATCGGCATCCGGCTCAAGAGCGATCAGCCGCCCAACCTGATCGCCGAGGACCTCGATCACTTCGCGGTCGTTGCCTTGGAGTTTCCGAAGTTCACCGATGGCCGGGCGTTTTCCTACGCCAGGCTGCTCCGCGAACGCTATGGTTACGCGGGCGAGCTGCGCGCCGTGGGCAACGTGCTGCGCGACCAGTTGCTGTTCATGCAGCGTTGCGGCTTCGACGCCTTCGAAGTGGCCGAGGGGACCCCGCTCGAGGACTGGCTCAAGGCCAAGTCGGAAATCTCCGTGTGGTACCAGCCCGCGACCGACGGGCGTACGCCGGTCTCCGTACTGCGCCGGGGCCGCAAAGAGCCCGCGGGAGCGCCCGCCTCCACCGCGGACGAGGCGGCGATCGTACAGGAGTCCGGCGCGGCGCAGTGGGCCTACTGACCGATTCCCGGGCGCGGCCGGCGGAATGCGAGGCCCGCCGGCCCAAGTCCGCCTCGGGCCGGCGGCTGGGAACGCAGTCCCCTTTCGTGGGACCCGGGCGAGCCGCTATACTCCCGGCGCAGACAACAAACCCCACACCGGAGAACGGCCCATGACCGCACAAGCCCAAGTCAAGGCTGCGAACGGCGCCCCGCAGCTGAAGGACGCTTCCCTGTTCCGCCAGCAGTGTTACATAGACGGCAACTGGGTGGACGCCGGTTCCGGCGAGACCATCGAGGTCAACAACCCGGCGACCGGCGAGATCCTGGGCACCATCCCCAAGCTGGGCGCCGGGGAGACCGCCCGGGCCATCGCGGCGGCCGATCGGGCCTGGCCGGCATGGCGCGCCAAGACCGCCAAGGAACGCGCCAACATTTTGCGCGCATGGTTCAACCTGGTCCTCGAGAACCAGGACGATCTCGCCGTGCTCATGACGCTCGAGCAGGGCAAGCCATTGCCTGAGGCCAAGGGCGAGGTCGTCTACGGCGCCAGTTTCATCGAATGGTTCGCGGAAGAAGCCAAGCGGGTCTATGGCGATACCATCCCGCAACACCAACCGGACAAGCGCATCGTCGTGATCAAGCAGCCGATCGGCGTGGTCGCGTCGATCACGCCCTGGAACTTCC
>JBHIDD010000076.1:0-9959 GCA_046759925.1 Kiloniellaceae bacterium | reverse complement strand
GCTGGGGCCCGCCCTACCTGCGGGACGAGGACGGGGCCGAGACCGGCACCGCCGGCGCGTTGCTGCGCGCCGCCAGGGCGCAGAGGGTGGCAGGGCCGAGCGTATCTGCCAGGCTGGGCGCAGCAACGCGCCCTTATGTCAATTGGATCGCCGCGGCGGCGCTCGGCTTCGCCTTCGTCCTGCCCTTCATGCCGTTCTCCGACCGCTACGTGATCGACGTGGCCACCACCGTGCTGATTTACGTGATGCTCGGCTGGGGCCTGAACGTCGTGGTCGGCCTCGCCGGACTGCTCGACCTGGGCTACGTCGCCTTTTACGCCGTCGGCGCCTACAGTTACGCTCTGCTGGCCGTGACCTTCGACTGGTCCTTTTGGGTGTGCCTGCCGCTGGCCGGGCTCTTCGCCGCGACGGCCGGGGTCATCCTCGGCTTCCCCGTGCTGCGCCTGCGGGGCGATTATCTGGCGATCGTCACCCTCGGTTTCGGCGAGATGATCCGCATCATCCTCGTCAACTGGTACAGCGTGACCCGCGGGCCCGACGGCATTACAGGCGTCCCCCGACCGTCTTTTTTCGGCCTTCCGTTCACCCGACGCCCGCCGGAAGGCGTGACCCCCTTCCACGAGTACTTCGGCCTCGACTATGCCGGCCAGCACCGGGTCATCTTCCTGTACTTCCTGATTCTGCTCCTGGCGCTGATTACCAACTACTTTACCCTGCGGATCCGCAAGCTGCCCATCGGGCGCGCGTGGGAGGCGCTGCGCGAGGACGAGGTGGCCTGCCGTTCGCTGGGGATCAACCCGACCAACACCAAACTCACCGCCTTCGGGATCGGCGCCATGTTCGGCGGCTTCGCGGGCGCGTTCTTCGCAACGCGTCAAGGCTTCATCAGCCCCGAGAGCTTCACCTTCATCGAATCGGCGACCGTCGTGGCGATCGTCGTGTTGGGCGGCATGGGCAGCCAGATCGGCGTCGTGATCGCCGCGATCGTCTTGATCCTTCTGCCCGAGCTCGGTCGCGAGTTCGCCCAGTTCCGCATGTTGCTGTTCGGCGCCGCCATGGTGATGATCATGATCTGGCGGCCGCGGGGCCTTCTGGCCCACCGGGAGCCGACGATCCGCCCGCTTGGCGAACAGAACCGCAGGGAGACCGAGCCGTGAGTGCCGAGCCCGCCTTGGTCGCCGAACAGACGCCGGAAACCGCGCGCCGCGCCCGGCCGCTGCTCACGGTGGAGCACCTGACCATGCGGTTCGGCGGCCTGATCGCCGTGGACGACCTCTCTTTCGTCGCCCGGGACGGGCAGATCACGGCGATCATCGGTCCCAACGGGGCCGGCAAGACGACGGTGTTCAATTGTTTGACCGGCTTTTACCAGCCGACCGTCGGCCGGCTCGCCCTCCACCTGCCCGAGCGCGACCTGCTGCTCGAGCAAATGGAAGGATTCCGGATCGCCCAGGCCGGCGTCGCGCGCACCTTCCAGAACATCCGCCTGTTCCCGCGCATGTCGGTGCTGGAGAACCTGATCGCGGCCCGGCACAATGCCCTGATGCACGCCTCGATGTTCACCGTGGCCGGCCTCTTCAACCTGTCCCGCTACCGCACTGCGGAGCGGGAGGCGCTGGAGTTCACCGAGCGCTGGCTGGAGCGTATCGGCCTCGCGGATCGGGCCAATATTGAGGCCGGCAACCTGCCTTACGGGGACCAGCGGCGGCTGGAAATCGCCCGGGCGATGTGCATCAAACCGGTGCTTTTGTGCCTCGACGAGCCGGCGGCCGGCCTGAATCTGCGGGAATCCGAGGCACTGAACGCGCTGCTTCTTTCGATCCGCGACGAGGAGCGCATCGGTGTGCTGCTCGTCGAGCACGACATGCGGGTGGTGATGGGGATTTCCGACCACATCATCGTGCTCGACTATGGCCGCAAGATAGCCGACGGCACGCCGGAGGAGGTGCGCAGCGACCCGGCCGTGATTCGCGCCTACCTGGGCGAGGAGGAGGGCGCCGAGCCGGGGGACCGGCGCCCCGGCGATTCCCCGGAGGACGAGGCCCGCTGATGCTCAATGTCTCGGCCGTGCACGCCCATTACGGGCGGATCGAGGCGCTGCAGGGGGTGGATCTCGAGGTCAACGACGGTGAGATCGTAACCCTGATCGGCGCCAACGGGGCGGGCAAGACGACCCTGCTGATGACCATCTGCGGCAACCCGCGGGCGAGCAGCGGCCGGGTGGTTTTCGACGGCCAGGACATCACCCGATTTCAGACCTATCAGATCATCCGGTTGGGCATCGCCCAGGCGCCGGAGGGCCGGCGCATATTTCCGCACCTGACGGTCCTGGAGAACCTGCAGATGGGCGCAACGCCGGCCGACGAATCCTATTTCGAAGAGGATCTCGGGCGCGTGTTCGGGCTATTCCCGGTTCTCAAGGAGCGGCGGCATCAGCGCGGCGGGACCCTCTCCGGCGGCGAGCAGCAGATGCTCGCGATCGGCCGTGCGTTGATGAGTCGGCCCCGGCTGCTTCTGCTCGACGAACCCTCCCTGGGTCTCGCCCCGATGCTCGTCAAGCAGATCTTCGAGGTGATCAAGGAGATCAACGAACAGCAGGGCGTGACGGTGCTCCTGGTCGAGCAGAACGCTTACCACGCGCTGCGCCTCGCCGATCGCGGCTACGTCATGGCCAACGGCAGGATCGTGATCACGGGGAGCGGTGCGGCGCTGCTCGCCGACGAGCAGGTGCGCGGGGCCTATTTGGAGGGCGGCCGGTCGGCCCCGGCCTGAGAGATTGCCATGCAAGCCGTCCTGGGAACCAGCCTGCCCGTCTTCATCGCACTGACCGTGTTCATCATGGGCGGGGCCGCCTTCATGACCGGTCAGGCGATGGCCACGACGTGGCGGCCGCTCGGACAGTTGTTCTTCTACTGTTTCCTGCTCGGCCTGACCGACCGGTTCCTGACCTGGGGGCTGTTCCAGGGCGAGCTCCTATCGGTCTCGGGGTTCATCGTGGACACCGCCGTGCTTACGGCAATCGGGCTGTTCGCGTACCGGGTGACCCGGGTCTGGAAGATGGCCAGCCAGTATCCCTGGCTCTACGAGCGCACCAGCCTGTGGACCTATCGCGAGAAGACATCGCCGGCCGAGCGGAAGCCCACCGGCGGCGCCTAGACCGATGCCGACCGCCCGCGGCCCCGCCGACACCCGGGCAAGCAAACGGTTGCCGCTTTGGAAGCGCGTGGTAAACTCGGACTTGGTCGAGCAAGGGGATCGTCGCGATCCCCTCGGAAAAAAATTTCGGCGGTTCGGCAACGGGACGCGTGCCCGCTTCCGACCATACTTCACAGGGAGAGTTGACAGATGAACAAACTCGCAACGGCTTTTGTGGCCGCCCTCGCGGCGGCGTTCGGCGCAGCCAGCGCCCACGCCGATATCAAGATCGGATCCGCCGGTCCGTTTACCGGCCCGTACGCCGCGTTCGGCGAGCAATTGAAGCGCGGCGCCCGGCAAGCGGTGGCCGACCTCAACGCCGCCGGCGGCGTGCTCGGTCAGAAGGTGATCCTCGAGGCCGACGCCGGCGATGATGCTTGCGACCCCAAACAGGCCGTCGCCGTGGCCAACAAGATGGTGAACCTGGGTGTCGTGTTCGTCGCCGGGCACTTCTGCTCGGGCTCGTCGATCCCGGCCTCGGAGGTCTACAACGAGGAGGGCATCCTGCAGATCTCGCCAGCCTCGACAAACCCGAAGCTGACCGAACAGGGGTTCGACAACGTCTTCCGCACCTGTGGCCGCGACGACCAGCAAGGCACCGTGGCCGGCAACTTCATCGCCGACAACTTCGCCGACAAACGGATCGCGATCGTCCACGACAAGCAGACCTACAGCAAGGGGCTGGCCGACGAGACCAAGAAGCAGCTGAACAAGCGCGGCATCCAGGAGGTGCTGTACGATACGGTCACCGCCGCGGAGAAGGACTACTCGGCGCTGGTCACCAAGCTGAAGGCGAACAACGTCGACGTCCTCTACTACGGTGGCTACCACGCGGAGGGCGGGCTCATCCTGCGGCAGATGCGCGACCAGGGCTTGGATGCGCGGCTTATCTCGGGCGATGCGCTGTTCATTCCGGAGTACTGGACCATCACGGGAGACGCCGGTGAGGGCACGCTGGTGACCTTCGGCCCCGACCCGCGCGAGAACCCCGCGGCCGCATCCGTTGTGGCGAAATTCCGCGATGCCGGGTACGAGCCGGAGGGTTATACGCTTTATTCCTATGGCGCCATCCAGGCTTGGGCCCAGGCCGTGGAGAAGGCCGGCACGACCGACCTCGACGCGGTCGTCAAGGTGTTGAAGGGCGACCGGTTCGACACCGTGCTGGGCAGGATCGGCTTCGATTCGAAAGGCGACCCGACCGGTGAGACCTACGTCATGTACGAGTGGACGAAGGGCGAACTGAAGCGCTTCAGGGCGATGTGATTGGCGCCGGTCGAGCACGCGATTACGGCCCGGCGGGGGCACCCCGCCGGGCCGTCCTCTTCTGCGGCGTTGTCAAGCCAAGGGGACAGCGGGGATGACGGCAAACCCCATCCTTCGGCGGGGGCCTTCGGCCGCCGATGCGCTCTTCCGCTTGCCCCCGCCAGCCGCCGGCTGGCGGGGGCAAGCTTACCGGCTTGCCCTGCGGCTGCGCCGACGCCGCGCGCTATGCCCGAGGCCGATCTTCTTGGCGAACTCGGAGCGCCGCTTGGCATAGTTCGGCGCCACCATCGGATAGTCTGGTCCGAGCTGCCATTTCGCCCGGTACTGGTCCGGGGTCATGTCGTAGCTGGTCCGCAGATGACGCTTCAGCATTTTGAGCTTCCTGCCGTCTTCGAGACAGATGATGTAATCGGGCGTCACCGATTTGCGGATCGGCACGACGGGCTTTTGCGGTTCGGGCTGGGCTTTGCCATCGTCGTTCAAGCTCGTCAGCGAACCGTGGACCGCGCTGATCACACCGGCAAGGTCTTTCGTTGCAAGAGAGTTGTTCCGTACGTAAGCGGCAACAACGTCGGCGGTGATGCGCAATAGTTCAGCGGACGAAAGCTTTTCCGTTGCTTGTTCGCTCATTTATATGTTTCCGTCTAGGTCCCCCCAAAGAGACTATAAGATTGCACAACAAAGGAATAGTGTCAATTCAGAAAAATCCAGTGAATCAATACTATTTGATGATTTGAAATCGAACGATCATCCGCAGACCCATTGCAGCGCCGCCCATCGCTTGGCGCCCGGGTTACGGCCGCGGCTGTCGGCGGCAGCGCGCACCGCCTCGCGAGACCTTGTGCTGGGTTTCCATGTCAGGGCGACATATGGTAGCCTCGATACGCTTTTCGACCGATTGCATGTTGTCCGCGATGTCCGCAAAATCGATCGCGATCGCCTCCGACCACGCCGGCCGCGAGCTCAAATCGACGCTTATCGAGGAGCTCATCTCGATGGGCTACGCCGTTCTCGATCTCGGCACCGAGGGGCCGGACTCGGTCGACTATCCCGATTTCGGCAAGGCCCTCGCCGAGGTGGTGGCGGACGGCAGGGCCGCGCGTGGCGTGGTGATCTGCGGCACCGGTATCGGGATCGCGATCGCCGCGAACCGGCATCCGGCGATCCGCGCGGCGCCGTGCCACGACGAGACCTCGGCGCGCCTTGCCCGCGAGCACAACGACGCCAACGTCCTGGCGCTCGGCGCCCGCCTCATCGGTCCCGAAGTGGCCAAGGACTGTCTGAGAACCTTTCTCAACACCGAATTCGCCAAGGGCCGCCACGAGCCCCGCGTGGCCAAGCTCGGATGACCGGCTTGGCGAGACGGAGAGGATTGGATCACCATGACCGTTGCAGATGCCGCGCCCGCTGCGGCCTGTGAGGAAACCTTCTTTAGCGGCCCACTGGCCCGGGTCGATCCCGAATTGGCCGCGGCCATTGGCGGTGAACTCCGGCGTCAGCAGGAGCAGATCGAGCTGATCGCCTCGGAGAACATCGTTTCGCGGGCCGTGCTCGAGGCCCAGGGTTCGGTGCTGACCAACAAATACGCCGAGGGCTACCCCTCCCGGCGGTATTACGGCGGCTGCGAGTTCGTCGACGGGGCCGAGCGGCTCGCCATCGCGCGCGCCAAGAAGCTGTTCGACTGCGCCTTCGCGAACGTTCAGCCGCACTCGGGCGCGCAGGCCAACCAGTGTGTCCTGCTCGCGCTCTGCACGCCGGGCGATGTCATCATGGGCTTGTCGCTGCCGGCCGGCGGCCATTTGACCCACGGCGCGTCGCCCAATCTGTCCGGGAAGTGGTTCAAGGCCGTGCAGTACGGCGTGCGCCGGGAGGACGGCCTGATCGACTTCGCCGAGGTCGAGCGCTTGGCGCGGGAGCACAAGCCGAAGCTGATCATCGCCGGTGGATCGGCCTATCCGCGCATTTTCGACTTTGCGCGTTTTCGCCGCATTGCCGACGAGGTCGGCGCATACTTCCAGGTGGACATGGCGCACTTTGCCGGTCTGGTGGCGGGCGGCATCCACCCGAGTCCGCTGCCGCACGCCCACGTGGTCACGACGACGACGCACAAGACCCTGCGCGGCGCGCGCGGCGGCATGATCGTCTCCAACGACCCGGATCTGGGCAAGAAAATCAACTCGGCGGCTTTCCCGGGCCTTCAGGGCGGGCCCTTGATGCACGTCATCGCTGCCAAGGCGGTTGCCTTGGGGGAGGCGCTGCAACCCGGCTTCAAGGTTTATGCCCGCGCGGTGGTGGAGAACGCGCGCACCCTTGCCCAGGTCTTGGTGGACGACGGCTTCGACCTCGTCACCGGCGGCACCGACACGCACTTGATTCTGGTCGACCTGCGGCCCAAGGGGCTGACCGGCAAGGCGGCCGAGCAAAGCCTGGATCGCGCCGGCATCACCTGCAACAAGAACGGCGTGCCCTTCGACCCGGCGAAGCCGACGATCACCTCCGGCATCCGCCTGGGCACCTCGGCGGCGACCACGCGCGGTTTCGGACCGGCCGAATTCCGCCAGGTGGGCGAGCTGATCACCAGGGTGCTCGAGGGGCTGGTCGCCCATCCGGAGGACAACGGTGCCGTCGAGGCGGCGGTGCGCGAGGAGGTGCAGGCGCTTTGCCGGCGCTTTCCGGTCTATCCGAAACTGACGATCTAGGCGGCCCGGGGGGCTGCGGAGCGAGGGGGGAATGCGCTGTCCGTTTTGCAGTAACGAAGACACACAGGTCAAGGATTCACGGCCGACCGAGGACAACTCGGCGATTCGCCGGCGGCGGCATTGCCCGAACTGCGGGGCCCGGTTCACCACCTTCGAGCGTGTGCAGTTGCGCGAGCTCACGGTGCTCAAGTCGAACGGCAGGCGCGAGCCCTTCGACCGCGACAAGCTGCTGCGTTCCATGACCATCGCCCTGCGGAAGCGCCCGCTCGAGCCGGACCGGCTGGAGCGCGTGGTGAACGGCATCGTGCGGCGCCTGGAATCCTCCGGCGAGAGCGAGATTCCGGCAAAGCTGATCGGCGAACTGGTGATGGACGCGCTGGCCACCCTCGACCAGGTCGCCTACGTGCGGTTCGCCTCGGTCTATCGCAATTTCCGCGAAGCGCGGGATTTCGAGGAGTTCATTGGCAAGCTCGGCGGCGAGAGCGCGTGAACCGGCCGATCCGGCCCACATGCGTGCCGCCCTCGCCTTGGCGCGGCGCGGGCTCGGCCGGGTCGCCCCCAATCCCGCGGTCGGTTGCGTGATCGTCAAGGACGGCCGCGTGGTCGGGCGGGGCTGGACGCAAGCGGGCGGCCGGCCCCACGCCGAGGCCGAGGCGCTGGGTCGCGCCGGCGAGTCGGCCCGCGGCGCCTGCGCCTACGTCACCCTCGAACCCTGCGCCCACCACGGCAAGACCCCGCCATGCACCGAGGCGTTGATCGCGGCGGGAGTCGCCCGCTGCGTGGTGGCGCTGGAGGACCCGGATCCGCGCGCCAGGGGCAACGGCCTCATCCGGCTGCGCGAGGCGGGTATCGAGGTCATGCTCGGGCTCTGCGCCGATGCGGCCGCGGCGGTCAACGCCGGCTATCTTCTGCGCCAGCGGGCGGGCCGGCCGCTGGTCACGCTCAAGCTGGCCACCACGCTCGACGGCCGCATCGCCACCAGGACCGGTGCGAGCCGGTGGATCACCGGCCAGGCCGCGCGCGCCCGCAGCCATCGCCTGCGCGCGTGTCACGATGCCGTCTGGGTCGGCAGCGGCACGGCCGTGGCCGACAATCCGCGCCTGGACGTACGTCTGGCCGGCCTGGAGGAGCGGTCGCCGCTCCGGGTCGTGCTCGATGGCCGGCTGCGTCTGCCGCTCACCCATGACCTGGTGGTGCGGGCCAAGACGCGGCCGACCTGGCTGGTGACCCGCAAGGCCGGTGATCGCGCCCGGCTCGGGGCCTACGAAGCCGCAGGGATGGAGGTGGTCACGGTGGGCGAGGACGCGGACGGCCACCTTTCGCTCGACGCGGTGCTCGAGGCCGCAGGCGCGCGGGGCCTTACCAGCGTCCTGGTCGAAGGCGGCGGCCGGGTGGCCGCGGGCCTGCTTCGGCTCGGCCTGGTGGATCGGGTGGTCTGGTTCCGGGCGCCGCGGGTCATCGGCGGCGACGGACTGCCCGCGGTCGCCGGCTTTGGCCTCGAGGACCTCGCCGAAGCGCCGGCCTTTGCGCGCGGCCCCCTCGAGCGGGCCGGTGACGACTTGGTGGAAAGCTACCGCCGTCTCACTTAGTCTCCGGCCCATGTTTACCGGGATTATCACCGATCTCGGCCGGGTGCGCGCGGTGGAACGGCGCGATCCTGCCCGCTTTGCCTTCGAGACCGGCTACGACACCGGCGGCATCGACCTCGGTGCGTCGATCGCCTGTTCGGGGGCCTGCCTGACGGTCGTCGACAGGGGACCCGGCTGGTTCGCCGCCGACGTGTCCACCGAGACGCTCTCGAAGACCACGCTGGGCGACTGGCGCGCCGGAACGCCGGTCAATTTCGAGCGGGCCCTGAAGGTCGGCGAAGAGCTGGGCGGCCATCTCGTCTTCGGTCATGTCGACGGGGTGGCCGTCGTCCTCGACCGCCGGGCGGAGGCGGAGTCGCTTCGCCTGATCCTCAAGGCGCCGGAGGAACTGGCCCGATGCATCGCGGCCAAGGGCTCGGTCGCGTTGGACGGGGTTTCGCTCACCGTCAACGAGATCGCGGACGACGGGCCCGGCGGGAGCCGCTTCGGGGTCAATATCATCCCGCACACGGCGCGGGCGACGACCTTGGGCGCCTGCCGGCGCGGGACGCGCGTCAACCTGGAAATCGACATGCTGGCACGCTACGTTCAGCGTCTTCTTGCCAAGGTCTAGGAGATGGCACGACCGAAGGACGAAGCCTGGCGCGTCACGTTCCGCGAGATCGTTTCGCCGATCGAGGGCATCATCGAAGCGGCCCGCAACGGCCGGATGTTCATCCTCGTCGACGACGAAGGCCGGGAAAACGAGGGCGATCTGGTGATTCCGGCGCAGATGGCCACGCCGGACGGAATCAACTTCATGGCCAAGTTCGGCCGCGGCCTGATCTGTCTGGCCATGACCCGCCAGCGCATCGAGCAGCTCGGTCTGCCGCTCATGGCGGGCAAGAACGAATCCCGGCACAAGACCGCCTTTACCGTCTCGATCGAGGCGCGCGAGGGGGTCACGACCGGAATCTCGGCGCCGGACCGGGCGCGTACGGTCGCCGTGGCCATCGACCCCAGCAAGGGCCGCGAAGATATCGTCTCGCCGGGACACGTATTTCCCTTGATGGCGCGCGACGGCGGCGTCCTGGTGCGCGCCGGGCACACCGAGGCCGCGGTCGACCTGGCGCGGCTTGCCGGGCTCAATCCCTCCGGTGTGATCTGCGAGATCATGAACGACGACGGCACCATGGCGCGGCGCGGCGACCTGATCGCTTTCGCCCAGCGCCAC
>JBHIDD010000075.1:0-9982 GCA_046759925.1 Kiloniellaceae bacterium | reverse complement strand
GTTAGTGAAGAAGCCCCCGCCGGGCCCGGCATGGCAGCAATGAGCGGCGGTCACGATGTTGTTGTTGGGGCTAATGACCGACGCCGAGCAAAAGGCGTTGCCGCCAGGTGTGGTAAAGAAAAGTTTACCGATCGTCCGCCACGGGTATTTCTTTTGAAAGAATTTTTTCCGGTTGCCAGACTCGTTATCGAAGATGTCTTTGGTTCCGAAGTCCTCTTCAGTGGTCGCGGAGAAGTTCCAATTCGGTGACTCCGCTTCCCGACCTCCGCTACCGCCGGCGTCCGATTGGTCATCCTCGCTCGCCGGATCGCGGAAAGGCTTCGGTATCGTCGAGGCTCCGCCCGGAGCCGAACCTGGAGGTCCAAGATCCGCTGGCGCTTCGCCAGGGAAGTCGTTTTCAATGAACGGCTCCTCATTCCAGGAATTTGCCCCGGGCGTGGCGGGCAGTAGTCCTTGCAACGACTGTTGCGCTGCCACATGCGGCTTGGGGCGCCGAGCCGACGCCCGCCTTCACGCCATCGGTCAACGACTTCGGGGGCACGGGTCTCCTGCAGATGCCCAACGCGCGTTTTCAAGACGACGGCGAGTTGAGCCTCGGGATCTCGTCTATCGATCCCTACACGCGAGGTTACATGACCCTACAGGGCCTTCCGTGGCTCGAGGGAACGTTCCGTTATACCGATATTCGTAACCGCCTGTTCTCCAATAGGCCGAAGTTCAGCGGGGACCAGACTGCCAAGGATCGCGGTGCCGACTTGAAAGTCCGCCTGCAGGAGGAAACGAGCGACTTGCCGCAGATCGCCGTCGGACTGCGCGACATCGGGGGCACGACGCTGTTCGGAAGCGAGTTTCTGGTCGCGAGCCGTCGCTATTACAACTGGGACTTCACCCTTGGCTTGGCGTGGGGCAACGCCGGCACCCGCGGTCATCTGCCGAACCCGCTGGGATTTCTCTCCGACCGGTTCAAGACACGCACCGGGGGCCTTGGTGCCGGCGGAATTGGCCTCAACTTTTTCCAAGGAGACCGCGTCAGCGTGTTCGGCGGAATCGAATATCTGACGCCCCTCGACGGCCTGCGCCTGAAAGTGGAATACGACGGCAACGACTACCAGAAAGAGCCGAAGAGAAACCGGTTCGAGACGGACCTGCCGGTCAACTTCGGTGCCGAATACGACCTGTTCCCCTGGTTCCGAATGTCGGCCGCCCTCGAACGTGGCAATGAGTTCATGCTTCGGGGGAGCGTACACGCCAACCTCAGCACCGACATGGGTCCACCGAAAGTCGACCGCCCGGCCCCACTCGTCCCCCAGCGAAAGAGCAAGACCAGGCCAGACTACGCGGGCAACGAACCAGGCGCCTCGGCTTTCGTGGCCGCCGAGACAGCGGTTGCGGCTGGCGGGGCTTCGGACGCACAGGCGATGGCGGCCGCTGTCGATCGATTGTTCGACAAATTGGAACGGCTCGAGCTCGATGTCTCCGACATCGAATTCGACGGCCAGCAGGCGATTTTGCGCGTCCCGGCGGAAGGTTCCCGGCCGAGCGATGCCTGGCTCGCGGAAGCCGCGCTCGAGGTCGGAAGGGCGAGGCTTACCGGGCCGCTCGAAACCGTCACGTTTAGCGCGACCTTGGGTGGCCTGGATATCTCGCGAACGAGCCTCGCGACGGCCGACCTCGAGCGATCCAAGGGACTCACAGGCAGCGCAATTGCGCTCGTTAAGCACCCCGGTCCCGAGTGGGCGGCCCCGTTTCGGCTTTTCGATCCGAATTTGCAGGTGGCGGATGCCGTCTTTGCCGCCTTGGAGCAAGCCGGGCTGAGCGCAGACGAAATTTCGCTCGACGGGTCGCAGGTGACGATCGTTCTGGAAGACGAGGCGACACTGCCCACCGACGACACGCTCGTCGAGCTCACGCAGGCGATTGGTGAGAATTTCAACGCGGCCATGACGGTCGGTTCGGTCGCGTTTGTCGCCGAGGGCACCGATTTGGACGTGGCCCGCAGGACATTCGAGGTGCCGGAGCGGCCGTACACAGACCGGCAGCTCGCCCAGGGCGGCGATGCGTCTGGTTTCGAGCTCGCGGCGCTGCCATCCCATCGCGGGATTGAGGGGGCCGATACCGGCAACGAATCGATGCGACGATTCGCGGCCGCGGTTTTCGCAGAGCTCGAACAGCACGGCTTCTTTGGCGAGCGCCTGGATCTCGACGGCCTGCGCGCGACCCTGTATTTCTCGCAAAACAAGTACCGCAATCCGGCCAGGGCGGTCGGGCGCGCGGCGCGCATTGTCGCCCGGCACGCGCCCCCCCACGTGGAGGAGATCAGCCTCGTCCTCGCGGAGCTCGGAATCCCGGTCTTGCGCACCACCATCCAGCGCAAGGATCTGGAGCGGGCCTTGCTGTATGCGGGTAGTCCCGAGGAGATGTGGCAGAACGCGATTATCGAAGCGGCCGCAACACCCGCTTCGGGGACCGGCATCGTCAATTTGGAGCGCTACCCACAGTTCAGCTGGTCGGTTCTGCCGCGGCTGCGTCAGCAGATCGGAGGCCCGGACGCGTTTTATTTCTACCAGATTTGGGCTCAGGGCTCCGCAGGGCTTGCGTTGGGCCCTGGCCTGACCGTGAACGGCTCGGTCGGGGTCAACCTATTCAACAATTTCGATGCGCTGAAATTGAAATCGGATAGCGTGCTGCCCCACGTCCGGAGCGACATCAAGGATTACCTGAAAGAAGGCGAGCAATGGATCGGAAATCTCCACGCCGATTACATCACCAAACTCGCTCCCGAATGGTACGGACGGCTCTCGGCGGGGCTCTTCGAGCTGATGTTCGGCGGGGTTGGGGGAGAGGTGTTGTACCGGCCGGTCGGCCAACGCTGGGCGGCAGGCCTCGATGTCAACTATGTCCGACAACGCGCTTTCGACGGCAGGTTTGGGTTCCAGGACTACGATGTCGTGACGGGACACCTCAGCTACTACCACAGGCTGCCGTTCTACGACATTCTGGCGACCGTTCGTGCCGGCCAATACTTGGCGAAGGACAAGGGCGCCACGCTCGAGCTCTCGCGGACCTTCGAGAATGGCGTCACGTTCGGCGTTTTTGCGACCAAGACGAATATCTCTTCTGAGGAGTTCGGTGAGGGGAAATTCGACAAGGGTTTCTTCGTTTCGGTTCCCATGGATTTATTCTTTGCCTCGCCGACGCGCCAGCATGGCGGATTGACGTACCGGCCGCTGACCCGCGACGGCGGCCAGTTTCTCGCGATTCCGGCGCCGCTTTACTCGGTCACGAACCCATCGGATGCGAGCGCCGTTGGCCGGGGATGGGCGGCGCTGCTTGATTGAAACAGCCATGTCCGTACAAGCGAATTCAAGGGTCCCGATCGCTTGTCTTCTGGTGACTTCCTGTAGTGACCGTAAAACGTGTCCTATCCGTGCTCAACTTCGGTCGGTTGTGCGCTCCCCGACCGTATTCCGAGCGGATACAAAAATCCATAGGCCCGTTGCCCCGTCAAATCCCCGTTATTCCCTGTTCGGATTTTCGCGCTGCTTGCGCATAGGGCATTGAATTGGCTCGGATTCCTCCTGTCAGAGTGCTCTCGAATGCGGTCCGTTCGGTCAAGTCCGAGAAGTGCTGGAAATTTGGGTTTGGGATGCATCGTCTGATGGGGGTTCGGCGAGGCCGTTGCCGGCCTCGTAGAGGTCGTGCCGTTCCCGCCTGATGGCTTGCAGCTGCCGGCGCTCGACGGCGGTGACCCTGATGTTTCGCCAGCGCGCGGCGGTGCGCCGAATGCGGTGACTCTCGATACCTGCCCTTACGGAGATGGCCGCGCTTGGCGACCAGGCGTTCGGTGTCGCGGCCGATCACCGCAGGCGTCTCCACCTTCCGGCCGGCATGATGTCCGCCGGCACGATCCTCCGGTTCGGCATCCCCAGAGGGGTGATCGCCGAGGGCCAGAACTTCGCCGGCAACGCCGATTTCCCCGCCGACCACGGTATCGAAGTCGTCCCGACCGCCGGTTCCGATCGTGTCGCGCTGATGGACCGCGTGATCGGCGAACGCCCCCGAGCCGTGGAACGAGGATATCGCCGACGACGGAGCCTGACCCGCGCCGCCGCCGGTTCGTGAGCGGATCGGCGCGGCGAGCGGCAGCGTTCCTCCTTGCGGGATGGGACCAGGAGCGCCGCCGGCGCCGAGCGCGCCAGCACCGCCATGGCCGCGATGGTGACGACGAACGGCAGCATCAGCAACACCTGGTAGGGAACGTCGATGACGCCCGCCGACTGCAGGCGCAAGCCCAACCCTACCCCGACCCTCACCAGGCGTCCGGGGTCGCCGCGCCTCGCGCGGCCAGATGCCTTGGACCTGATGTGGCCCCGTGAGCCGCGCCTCGCGCGACCTGATCCAAAATTCTTCCGGCCCTTAACGCGATGTTAACTTTTTTCGTTAACTTTGGTTAACGCCCCGGCATTCCGCCGGAGCACTGGTTTCTGACGCAGGCCCCAAGGAGAAGGAGACGCGTGCGATGAGGATACCGATCATTGGGACCGTGATGTTCGCCGCGGCGCTCATCCTGGTGCCGACCGGCGCGATGGCCCAGGTCCAGCAGTGCGATCAGCGCGAGAACGTCATCGGGCATCTCGCGAAGAAGTATCACGAGGCCCCGGTCGCCATCGGGGTCACCAGCACCGGCGGCCTGGTCGAAGTCCTGTCCACCGGCAACGGCGATACCTGGACGATCATCGTCTCGAAGCCCGATGGGCTAAGTTGCCTGGTTGCGGCCGGCGAAGGCTGGCGGACGATCAAATCCAACAAGCTCTTGGGCGACCCGAACGCCTGAACGAGTCCCGGAGGCCGCGCGCCGACGGCCCAAGCGCTTGCGGCCTTTTTTGTTCGCGGCGGCCTCTCTTTTCCGGTCGTCTCGTTGGGGCCGCCCTGTTCATGGCGGCCTGATACCAGTTCGTCATTGAGGTGACTCTAGGGATTCCCAAGGGACGTGTGATGTCATTCACCGTCTTTCCACCGGATGTTGGGGGAGAGACGATCATGGCACTCAAGATACGGGATGATTGGTCGCCTTAGGAGCTTCGATGATGGGCCCGCAGGGACGCCCGGGGTCGGGCGGCGGCGCGCGGGGCCTTCAAAAAGGGGGGCCTTGCGCGCGCCCTGAAGGAGGCGGCCAAGGCGCACCCGGACAAGCGGCTCGAGCCGTGGTTCGAGGACGAGGCCCGCGTCGGCAACAAGGGCCGGGTCTGCCACCGCTGGGTCCGCGAAGGCCGCCGCGCCGTGCGACCGGCGCTCCGACTGGGCCCGCATCTTCTCCGCCGTGCGCCCGGCCACCGGCGCGGACTTTACCCTCGTCCTGCCGGAGGTCTCGGCCCGCCATGGACCTCTTCCTCGGCGGCTTCGCCGAGACCCTGCCGGCGGCCGCCCACGCCGTCGTCGATGCCTGCTGCCGAGCCCGGAACGACCTCACCAAATCAAAAACACTCATCCAATCCCTGACCAGCTACCCTTGGATCGCCGAGGTCGCTTCATAGGCGAACTGGTCTGAGACCGGGTTACAGGGCGCTGTCTGGGTCCCGAACGAGGCAGCCGCCAGGCAAGAAAAAGGCGCAATATCAACTCGATATAACGCTAGCTCGTCAAACAGCCTTAATATCCCTCTCCAAGAGTCCCGCCAGCCCGAGGAAGGCCGGATCCGGATGCACGACGACCCAGGTCGGGATCGCCGCCAGATAGTCGCGGAAGCGGCCCTTGGCCTCGAAGCGGGCGCGGAAATTCGAGGCCTCGAGATATTCGGGAAAGCGCGGCACGATGCCGCCGGCGATGTAGACCCCGGCGCCCGCGCCCAGGGTGAGCGCCAGATTCCCCGCCACCGTGCCCAACATGGCGCAGAAGGCTTGAAGCGCCGCGGCGCTCATCGGGCAGTCGCCGGCCAGCGCCTGCGCGGCGATCTCCGCCGCCGTGCGCGGCGGCGCCGTCGACCCGTCCAGTTCCGCAAGCGCCTCGTAGAGGTTGACCAGGCCCCCGCCGGAGAGCACCCGTTCGGCGGAGACATGGCCGAAGCCCCGGCGCAAGCGGTCGAGGATCCGATCCTCGCGGGCATCGGCCGGCGCCATCGTGACGTGACCGCCTTCGCTCACCAGCACCAGCGGGCCGTCCTCGGCCGGGACCAGGCCGGCCACGCCCAGGCCGGTCCCCGGCCCGATGACCGCCGCCGGCGCCGAGGGCCGCGCCTGGCCGCCGCCGATCTTGACCAGGTCGTGCGCCGCAAGACGCGGCACGGCCCAGGCGACCGCCGCGAAATCGTTGACCAGCGTGATCCTTTCGAATCCGAAGGCGGCCCGCAAGTCGGCCGCCGCAACTTTCCAGGGGCTGTTGGTCAACCGTGCCGAGTCCCCTTGCACCGGCCCGGCCACGGCCAGGGCCGCCCGGCGTGGCGGCGGCGCCGGCCCGGTCCGCTCGAGGAAGGCCCGCAGCGCCTCGACCGGGCCCGGATAGTCGGCCACCGCCAGGCGCGTCTCGTGGCCGATCCCGCCGGCGCCGGCCAGCGCGAAGCGCGCGTTGGTGCCGCCGATGTCCACCAGCAGACCCGGCGCGGTTGCGGCCGCCATCGCCTCAGGCCGCGGCCGCGGCCGAGACCGGGGCCTCCGCCAGCGCCTCCACGAAGCCCTTCTGCCAGGCGATCACGTCGTATCGGCGCAGCCAGTCGTACATGGACGACCAGCGTTCGCGCCGCTCCTTGAGCGGCATGGCGAGCGCCCTCTGCATGGCTTCCGCCACGCCTTCTACGTCATAGGGGTTCACGATCAACGCGCCATCCAGTTCGCGCGCGGCGCCGGCAAAGCGGGACAGCACCAGGACGCCAGGGTCCTTGGCCGGCTGGGAGGCGACGAACTCCTTGGCGACCAGGTTCATGCCGTCGCGCAACGGCGTGACCAGGCCGACGCGGCTGATCCGGTAAAAGCCGGCCAGCGTCTGGCGCCTGAAGCCCTTGTTGAGGTAGCGGATCGGGACCCAGTCGAATTCGGCGTAGGTGCCGTTGACGTGCCCGACAATGGCTTCCAGTTGGTGGCGGATTTCCGTGTACTCCGGCACGTCGCTGCGTGACGGCGGCGCGATCTGCAAGGTGACCACGCGGCCGCGGTTGGCCGGATAGGCGCGCAGCAAGTGCTCGACGGCCTCCATCCGCGCGACCAGGCCCTTGGAATAGTCCAGGCGGTCCACACCGATCATGAGCTCGCGCCCGACCAGGCTCTCCAGCAGGCGTTTGGTATGGCCCGACGTCTCCGCCTCCTCGGCGAACCGGGCCACCGCCTCGGAATCGATGCCGATCGGGAAGGTGCCGGCGCAAAACCGCCGGCCGAAGGCCTCGACGACACCCCCGTCATGCACCTCGCCGGCGGCCTCCACCTCGATGTACTCGAAGAAGGCGCGCAGGTCGTTCTCGGTCTGGAAGCCGACCAGATCATAGGCGCAAAGCGCCCGGACGATTTCCCCGTGGTTCGGCAGGGCCAGGATGATCTCCAGGGCCGGCCAGGGAATGTGCAGGAAGAACCCGATCCGCTGGTCGCAGCCGGCCTGGCGAAGCTGCTCGGCCATGGGGATCAGGTGATAATCGTGCACCCAGATGAGGTCGTCGGGCTGCAAGAGCGGCAAGAGCTTGCCGGCGAAAAGACTGTTCACCCGCCGATACCCGGCGAGGTTGCGCCGGGTGAACTCGGTCAGGTCCAGGCGGTAGTGGAACAGCGGCCAGAGCGTGGTATTCGCGAAGCCGTTGTAGTACTCGTCGTAGTCGCGCTGCGACAGATCGATGATGGCATAGGTCAGCTTGCCCACGTCGAAAACGTCCGGCGGTCCGGGGTCGTGCTCGAACACCCGGCCGCTCCAGCCGAACCAGATGCCCTCCTGCTCGCGCAGCGCCGCCATGACCGCGACCGCCAAGCCGCCCTCGGCCCCGGACCTGGAGCGCTTGACCGGCGCGACACGGTTCGACACGACGACCAGCCGGCTCAAAACGCTTCCTCCCAGGACTTCGACAGACGCATCGCCGAGTTGATCAGGCCGACCATCGAATAGGTCTGCGGAAAGTTGCCCCAGAGCTCGCCGGTCTCGGGATCCAAATCCTCGGACAGGAGCCCCAGGGAATTGCGCGAGGCCAGCATGTTCTCGAACAGCTCGCGCGCCTCTTCGGTCCGCCCGACGGCGCCCAGCGCGTCAATATACCAGAAGGTACAAACATTGAACGCGGTCATTGGCGCGCCGAAGTCGTCCGGCACGGCGTAGCGGAACAGGTACTGGCCGCGCCGCAGCCGCCGCTCGACCAGCTCGAGCGTGCCCAGAAACCGCGGGTCGCCCGCCGGCAGGAAGCCGAGCTCGGGCAGAAGCAACAGGCTGGCATCGATTCGCTGGCCCCCGAAGCTCTCCGCGAAGCCGCCCAGATCGGGGTTCCACGCCTGCGCCAGAATGCCGGCATGGATCTTATCGGCGTGATCGCGCCAGAAGGTCTGGCGGTCCGGCAGGCGGAGCTGCGCCGCGATCTTCGCGAGGCGGTCGCAGGCGGCCCAGCACATGACGCTCGAATAGGTGTGCACCTGCTCCCGGGTCCGCCTCTCCCACAGGCCCGCATCGGGCTGGTTCCAGCGCTTGACGGCTTGATCGCCGAGGCGTTCCAGCCGTTCGAACAGGCTGGACTCGCCGCTGCGCAGCAGGCGCCGGTCGAAGAACGCCTGGGTGCAGGCCAGCACGACGCTGCCGTAGCCGTCGTTCTGCACCTGGGAATAGGCGTCGTTGCCGACGCGCACCGGACCCATGCCGCGGTATCCGGCCAAACTGTTGATCTCGCGCTCGCCCAGGTGGTTTTCCTGGGTGATGCCGTAGACGGGCTGGAGATATCCGGCCTCGGCCCCGGCCACGATGTTGGTAATGTAGCCGAGGAAGTCCTCCATGGTCCGGGTCACGCCCAGGCGGTTCAGGGCATGCACCACGAAGTACGAATCGCGCAGCCAGCAGTAGCGGTAGTCCCAGTTGCGGCCGGAGCCCGGCGCCTCGGGGACCGAGGTGGTCATGGCGGCGATGATCGCGCCGCTTTCCTCGAAGCTGGTCAGCTTGAGGGTGATCGCCGCCCGAATCACCGCGTCCTGCCATTCGAAAGGCACCGAGAGGTAGCGGCTCCACTCGCGCCAGTAGTCTTCGGTGTTCTCGAAGAATTCGCGCCCGGTCTCCGCGACCGGAAGCTGCAAGCTTTCATCGGGGCCGAGCAGCAGCGTCAACGGAGACTCGAGGACGAAGGGGATCTCCTCCAACACATAGCTCACCGGCGCATCGGTCGTCAGGCGCAGCGTCAGATCGTCCATGACGTAGCGGATGTGGTTGGAGCCGCGCGTGGTCTCGGGACGGTGGGCGCCGTAGCCATAGGCCGGACGAAGCCGGATGCGGATGCGCGGCGTCCCGGCGACCGGGCGGATCTGCCGGAGCAGAATCATCGGCCGGAATATCCGGCCGAACTGCTTGAAGCGGGGCGCGAAATCGATGATCTCGACGGCCCCGCCGGTCTCGTCGTAGAGCCTGGTGACCACCACGGCCGAGTTGTAGCGGTACGACTGCTCCGACCAGGCAAAACCGGACAGCTCGACTTCGTAGCAGCCCCACCCGTCGTCCTCGTGATCGTTGAGCAGCGAACAGAACACCGGATCGCCGTCGAAGCGCGGCAGGCAGGCCCAGACGATCCGCGCCCGGGAATCCAGCAACGCGCCGACGCTGCAGTTGCCGATGACCGCGAGGTCCAGGGTGCTCATGCCCGCCCCTCCGCATCCCCGTCGGCAATCACCGTCGGAAGCGCCGTGATCCAATCGAGAACCGCGCCGACGTCGGCCAGGCGGTAGCGCGCCGCGGACTCTCGCCCTTCATCGACGAGAATCGAATACCCGCCCAGTTCGTTGACCGTGGTAAAGCCGTCTTCGTCGGTTATATCGTCGCCCACGAA
>JBHIDD010000074.1:0-10462 GCA_046759925.1 Kiloniellaceae bacterium | reverse complement strand
TTCTCGCGGTATCACTATGGCGGGCCGATTGGATTGGCCCGGCTCCGAGGCGCGGCGGGACCCGAGCGTGCAAAAGCTTGTCGATGATCTTGCGGACTTCGAGAAATCGCTCGGGCAGCGCCTGATCGAGGGCGGCAAGCTGGACCGCGCCGGTCTCGAGCGCGCCGCCCGGATGCGGGCCGAAAGCGGCGAGCGGCTTTCTTCCCTGCTACCGAAGCTGGGGCTGGTTTCCGAGCGGGACCTGGCCGAGGCGATCGCCGCCGAGCTCGGCCTGCCGCTGGTCGGCCCGCGGGACTTTCCGGACGTCCCCCTGTACGAGGACAAGCTGAGCCCCCGCTTCCTCAGGGAAGCCTGTGTCCTGCCGCTGGCCGAGCAACCGGATGGCCTGGTGCTCGCGATGGCGGATCCGCTCAACGACTATGCGGCCGATGCCATGCGCCTGATCTCGGGACGCGCGCTGCTGCCGCGGGTCGCCGTGCCGGCCGAGCTCGAGGCGGCGATCGAGCGCCTCTACGCGCAGGACAAGGCCGGGCTCGGGCGCCTGGTCGAGGAGGTCGGCGAAGCGGTCGACGAGACCCTCGAGCTCGACGTGGAGCGGCTCAAGGACTTGGCGAGCGAGGCCCCGGTCATCCGCCTGGTCAACCATCTGATCACCAGGGCCGTGGAATCCCGGGCCTCCGACATACACATCGAGGCCTTCGAGAGCCGGCTCCGGGTCCGCTACCGGATCGACGGCGTGCTGCGCGAGGTGGAGGCGCCGCCGAACCGCTTCCGGGCGGCGATCGTCTCGCGCGTCAAGATCATGGCGAAGCTGAACATCGCCGAGCGCCGCCTGCCCCAGGACGGGCGAATCAAGCTGGCCATTCGCGGCACGCCCATCGATCTCAGGGTCTCGACCCTGCCGACCATGCACGGCGAGGGTGTGGTCATGCGGGTCCTCGACCGCCAGGGGGTCAGCCTCGATTTCCCGGGCCTCGGCATCACGGACCACAATCTCGAGACCTACCTGAGCGTTCTCGAACGCCCGCACGGCATCCTGCTGGTGACCGGGCCGACCGGCAGCGGTAAGACGACGACGCTTTATGCCTCGCTGACCCGGCTCAACGGGCCGGACAGGAAGATCCTGACGGTGGAGGACCCGATCGAGTATCAGCTCGAGGGCATCAACCAGATTCAGGTCAAGCCGGGCATCGGCCTCAGTTTCGCCAACGTCCTGCGCTCGATTCTGCGGCACGACCCGGATATCATCATGATCGGCGAGATCCGGGACGTGGAGACCGCCGAGATCGCGATCCAGGCCGCGCTCACCGGGCACCTGGTGCTTTCGACCCTGCATACCAACGACGCGGCGGGCACGATCACGCGGCTGCTCGACATGGGCGCGGAAGACTACCTGCTCACCTCGACGCTCAACGGGGTGGCGGCCCAGCGTCTCGTGCGCACGCTCTGCTCGCACTGCCGGATCCAGGACAGGGCGATGCCGGAACTGGTCGAGCAGCTCGGCCTGCGGCGCTATTCCGGCGAGCCGGAGATCGTCCTCTATCACCCGAAGGGCTGTGAGCATTGCAACGACACCGGCTATTTCGGGCGCAGCAGCCTGGTCGAGGTCCTGGTCGTGACCGACGCGATCCGCCGCTTGATCCTCCGGCGTGCCGAGGCGAAGGAACTGCACCGGGCCGCCGTGGAGGAGGGCATGCGCACGATGTACGACGACGGCATGGGCAAGGCGCTTTCCGGCATGACCACGGTCGAGGAGGTCCTGCGCGTGACCCGGGACGTCTGAAGTTCGAGTCATGCCGCGCTTCAGCTACAAGGCCGTCAGCCCCGACGGCGAGGTGATCGAAGGCGAGACCGAAGCCGCCAGCCGCCAGGCGTTGGTCGACCGCCTGCACAGTCAGGGGCATGTCCCGATCCGGGCCGAGGAACGCCGGCGGGCGGGCCCGAGGCGGCTGTCGGTTCCGTCTCCTTTCAGGGCGCGGCGCGCCACCGCCAAGGATGTCGTGCTGCTCACCCAGGAGCTCGCGACGCTCCTGCAGGCCGGCCTGCCGTTGGACCGGGCGCTGACGATCATGAGCGATCTCGCCCGGCCCGGTCCGGTCAGGACACTGATCGATCGGATCCGCGATCGGGTCCGCGGCGGGGCGACCCTTGCCGATGCGTTGGAGGCCTATCCCCATGTCTTTCCCAATTACTATGCGGGCATGGTTCGGGCCGGCGAGGCCGGCGGCACGCTCGATGCCGTGCTCGCCCGTCTGGCGGCGACGCTGGGGCGCGCCCAGGCGCTCAGGGAAAGCGTCAGGTCGGCGCTGCAGTACCCGGCGCTGGTCGTGATCATGGCGGTCCTATCGCTGGTCGTCCTGATGACTGCGGTGATCCCCGAGTTCCGCCCGTTGTTCGAGGACGCCGGGGCCGCGCTTCCGGTCTCGACGCGGATCGTCATCGGCGTCTCGGATTTTCTCCAGGCCTACTGGTGGGCGGTATTCCTTGCCGCCTTGGCGCTCACGCTTCTCATCCGGCAGCACAATCGCGATCCGGCGGGACGGCTTCGCTGGGACGGGTGGATCAGCCGGGCGCCGCTTTTCGGCGACCTGATCCGGAAGGTCGAGGTCGCCCGTTTCAGCCGGACGCTCGGGACCCTGATGGGCAACGGGGTCAGCGTCCTGCCGGCGCTCTCCATGACCATGGGGACCCTTTCCAACCGGGCCATCGCCGAAGCGGTCGGCATGGCGCAGGGACGGCTCGCCAAGGGCGAAGGTTTGGCCGGTCCCTTGCAGGACTCGGCCCTGTTCCCGGGTCTGGCGCTGCGGCTCATCCAGGTGGGGGAGGAAACCGGGCAACTGGAAGCGATGCTCTTGCGCATTGCCGACATATACGAGGAAGAGGTAAAACGCACAATCGAGCGCATGTTGTCGCTGCTCGTGCCCTTGGTCACGATCGCGCTCGGCATCGTGATCGCCGTGATCATCGGTTCGATGTTGGCCGCGATCCTGAGCGCCTACGATCTGCCGTTCTGAGATCGATTCAGGGGCGAAACTCGCGGCACGCGGCAGGAGAGCAGGACTATCAATGCCGCCGAAACGCAGAAAATCCCGGCGCCGGCAGGCGGGCTTCACCCTCGTCGAGTTGCTGGTGGTTCTGGTCATCCTCGGGCTGATCGCGGCCTTCGCCGCCCCCCAGGTCATCAAGTACCTGGGCGGCGCCAAGACCGATGCGGCGCGCATCCAGATCGAGCGGCTTTCGGGCGTGCTCGATCTCTACCGCCTGGAGGTCGGGCGCTATCCCAGCGAGGAGGAGGGCCTGAACGCGTTGCTCGAACGACCGGTGGATGCCGAGACCTGGAACGGACCCTACCTGAGGCGGGCGGATGCCTTGATCGACCCCTGGAAAAACCCTTACCTCTACCGCTACCCGGGCGGGCACGGCGAATTCGACCTCTATTCCCTCGGCGCGGACGGTCGGGAAGGCGGCGAGGGCGAAAATCGGGACATTACGAGCTGGTGATCGGGGCGCATTCCAGGGGTTTCACCCTGATCGAGCTGCTGGTTGTCCTGCTCATCATCGGCGCGTTTCTCGCCCTGGCGCCGGCGGCCTTTCACCGGTTGATGCCGGGCCTCGAGCTCAAGGCCTCGGCCCGCGAGGTCGCTGCGGCCTTTCGCGAGGCCCGCAGCCTGGCGATTCGCGACAACCGGGAAATGGCGGTCGTCATCGATACCGACGCGGGGGCCTACCGGGTGGGGACGCGCGATCGGACTCATGTCTTGGACGAGGCCCTTCGCGTTTCGCTGGTCACAGCGGCGTCCGAACGGATCGACGATCGCGCCGGCCGGATCCGGTTCTTCCCCGACGGGACCTCGACCGGCGGACGTGTTACCCTATCGCGGGATGACCGGGCATACCATGTCCTCGTGGACTGGCTCAGCGGCCGGGTCGACATCGTCGACTAGCCGGCCTGCGTGGCGGGGCGGCTTCACGCTCCTCGAAGTCCTGATCGCGTTCACGATTCTGGCCGTCGCCTTGGTCGCCCTGCTCCAGGCCTTCTCCTCCGGTTTTCGCGGCCTGGGCGCGGCCGAGGCCAACGCGATCGCTGTCATACACGCCCGCTCGAAGATCGCGGAAATCGGTCCGCTCATTCCCCTGGAGGCGGGCACACACGATGGCCTGTTCGACGACGGGTTCCGCTGGTTCGCGGAAATCCGGCCCTACGGACCCGATGCAGAGGCGGAGTCCGAGGCGCTGCCGGTGATCGCCTACGAGATCGAGATGACCGTGTCCTGGGAGGGCGGCCAGGGGGTCACCCTTACCACCCTGCGCCTGGCACCGCGACGATGACAACCAGGCCGAGACCCCATTGGCGGCCGGCCCGGGCGCGCGCGGACAGCCGCGGTTTCACCCTTGTCGAGCTGCTGATTGCGCTTACCCTGCTCGGGTTGATCTCGGTGGCGCTTTTCGGCGGGCTGCGTTTCGGGACCCGGGCCTGGGAGGCGGGCAGCCGCCACGCCGAGCGCTTGGCCGAGATCGACGCCGTTCAAGGCCTGCTTCGGCGGCAGCTTGCCCAGGCGGTTCTGCCGCGCCGCCAAGGGCTCGGACCCGAAGGGGCAACGGGATTTGCCGGCGATCCGGACCGGATCCGCTTTGCCGCCCTTTTGCCGTCCCATATCGGGGTTGCCGGGCTCTACCTCTTCGAACTCCGCATGTCTCAGGGCGAGGACCTGCATCGGCTCGATTTGGCGTGGCGTCTCTACCGCCCGGACGAGCCCGCGTCTTTCGGGATCGGGGAGGCCGGGGTGAGCGGACAGCGCACGCTCATCGACGGGATCGAGCGGGCCGATTTTGGCTATTACGGCGTATTGCCTGACCGGCAGGAAGCGGACTGGCACGACCGTTGGGCGGAGGCTGCGGGCCTGCCCGGGTTGATTTCGCTGAAGCTCGAGTTCCCCGACGACGACCCGCGGTCCTGGCCGGCCCTGGTGGTCTCGCCCCGGTTCGGCGGCGGCGCGGCCTCGGCGCCCTAGATATCGGATGCGGCGGCGCGCAAATCGGGGTCGATGGCGATTCTGCGGAAAATTTGGGGAATTAACGGTTCACCCTCCGATCCGCTTGGCTCTATGGTAGAGTGTCACGGATTCGAGACCTCGAATGCCGGTCTGCGCCGTCGCGGGCGCCGGTCCGTGGCGGTAGCCGGGACCTGTGACTAAATTGGAAACGACTCAGCCGGTTCGCACGATATGACCGATCGGAAGACTCCCACCGAACGACATGAACACGCGCGAGCCCAGGTCCTCTGTGTCGGAAAGATCCGATTGGACGACCGGGTGATCGAATGCGATATCGTGAACATCTCCGCGGAAGGCGCAAAAATTCATGCGTCGGAGGCCGTGGGCGAATTGTCGAGGTTGACGTTGCAAGTCGATCCCTTCGGCGATTTTGCCTGCGATGTGATTTGGCAGGACGGCGCATTCCTTGGCGTTTTGTTTCTGGAGGAGTCGACAAAAATCCTCCAGCTTGATGCAGACCTATTGAAGGACCCCGAAAAAAAAGCAGGCAGTCGGGAAACGACCCGCGTCTTGGTCTTGTGGTCCGGAAGGCTGTATTCGGGCAACAAGGATGTCGAGTGTAGAATCCTGAATATCTCCATGGGTGGCGCGAAGATCCACGTCACGGCGGCGTCGGGATTTGTCTCGCCGGTCACCCTGCGAATCGATCGATTCGGCGAGTTTTCCTGCGAGATCGTCTGGCAGGATGGCGAATACATGGGCCTCAACTTCCTGGACGAGCCTCAGAAGATCGGCGAAATCATCGGACGCTCGCTTCCAGAAATTCGCAAGAATTCCGAGTAATCCGCGCTCGAGTCATCGCGCTTCGCCGATCGGATCCGGGCGATTCCGCTTGCGCCCGGCATCGGTCCGAAACCCGCCGCGGCTTCGGTTGCACTGGCGCGGGCCGAAGCTTTATTTGGTTTAATATTGCCCGAATGAATTCGGTGTAGAATAAGCCCCGGTGCAGACACCACATTAAGGCGATGTCTGGGATAGCAGCCGCCGTCTTCCAGGGCCTTTCACGGATTTTCCGATGGTGGGCCGGCGCACTGGCCGCCTGCCTTCCGGCCCGGATTCGCGAGGCGTTCGGCCGGACCCGGCAAAGGCTTGTGGTCGAGATCTCCGAGACCAAGGCGGCCTTCGAGCGCGGCCGGGGCAGGACCGTGGAGGGGCTGGGCGAGGTGTCGATTTCGCAGGCCGATCTGGCCGGCCAGCGCGGCGCCGGCCAACGGGAAGCGGTTGGCCGGTTGATCGGGGGCGCCGGCCTGCGTTCCGCAGAGGTGATCCTGCGCCTGCCTCGTGACAAGGTCCTGCGACGCCTGGTCGAACTCCCCTCGGCGGCGGCGGAAAACCTGCGCGAGGTCCTGGCCTTCGAGATGGATCGGCACACGCCGTTCAAGGCGGAGGAGGTGTATTTCGACTATCGCGTCGAAGGATCCGATCCGCAGCTCAAGCGGATCAAAGTCGATCTGGTGGTGGTTCCCACGGTGGTGGCCGATCAAGCCATACGGCTGGCCGGGTCCTGGGGGCTTCATCCGGACCAGCTCGCCGTCGCCAACGGGCGCGAGGACGGGGAGGGGGCTTTCGACCTGCTTCCGCCGGTGTCGGCCAAGGGCGGGCGACCGGTTGCCCAGCGGCTTTCGATGCTGCTGGCGTTTGCCGCCTGCGGTCTCCTGGTGTTGGCGATTTACCTGCCGCTCGAGCAGAAGCAGGACGTACTGGCGGCAGCCGAGGCGCGCCTCGCAGAGGTGCGGGCCGAGGCGGCACGGGCGGACCAACTGAAGGACCAGGTGGAGGAGATGCTCGCGCGCAGTCGTTTCGTGGTGGAGCAGAAGCGGCGCCTGCCCACGGCGACCGAGTTGCTCGACGAGGTGACTCGCCTGCTGCCCGATCACACCTGGGTGCTCAAGTTCACCTGGCGCAACCGGACGCTGACCTTGGCCGGTTACTCGGCCAAGCCGTCGTCCTTGATCGGACTGCTCGAGCAATCGGAGCTGCTCAACGAGGTGCGTTTCAGCTCGCCGGTGACCATGGATCAAAAGGTCGGTTTGGAACGCTTCAACCTCTCGGCCTCGGTAACCGGGCGGGGTGCGAAGTGAGCCGCTTCCGATCCGACTGGCTAAGCCGGACGGCGGCCATCTTGCTCTTGGTCGGACTGATCGTGGCCGTCTACGCGCTTGCGGTGGCGCCGTTGATCGCCGCGTACCGGACTGCCGATCGGGCCATCGAGCAGGCCGAGGCGTTGCTGCTGCGTTACGAGCGGATCGCCCGGTCCCGCGAAGCGCTTCAGGCGCAGCTGGAAGAGCTCAAGGCCCGGCAGGCGGCGATCGGAATCTACCTGAGCGGCGACACCGATGCGCTTGCGGCCGCCGAGCTCCAGGACATCGTCAACGCCACGATTGAACCCGGCGGCGGCAAACTGCGGAGCATTCAGATCCTTCCTGCGAAGACGGTCGGCGAATTCCGCCGGGTGAGCGTTCGGGTGCAGATGACCGCCACGATCGCGCAGTTCGCGCGCATCCTCTATGTGCTCGAGGCCGGCAAGACCTTTCTCTTCGTCGACAATCTCGACATCAGCAATCGCCGGGCGCGGCGGCGGAAAGACGCGGCGGCGGATCCGACGCTGCTGATCCGCCTCGATCTTTTCGGATACCTGCGGCCGGAGATCGGATGATCGCGCGGCGTAAATCCGGACCATTCCTACCGGCGGCACTCCTGATCGTCTGTACCGGCCTGGGCTGGTTCATCTACCAGGAGCTCCAGGCCGCGTCCCAGCCGCGCCGGCTCCAGTCGGAGGCGCGGTCACCGGCACGCGCTCTCCGGTCGCTTCCCGCCGCGCCCGAGTACGCGATGCCGCCCTTCGATACCTTCGCGGCGGTGGTCGAGCGCCCGATCTTTTCCCCGACCCGCCGGCCGCCGCCCGAATCGGAGCGGACCGTCGAGGCGCCGCCGCCGGAGCTGGACCTGGTCGTGGTCGGCATCATCATCTCCGCGGAAGAACCGATCGCCATCGTCTTCCCCAAAAACGGAAAAAGCTTCGTGCGGCTGGCCGAAGGCGATGACTTCCTGGGCTGGACCGTGGTCGCGATCGAGCCGGACCGGGTCACCTTCCGGCGCGAGGATATCGAGGAGCAGGTCGAACTGAGCTACGAGCGGCCGCCGCCGGCAAGGACGCCGCGCGGCAAGCCGCGCCGGCAACGCGAGCGCGACGGGGACACGGGGGAAACACAGTAGTTCGCATCGTCACAAATTTCGTCACGTTGGCGCCCGCGCGGGATGGCGCTTGCGGCTTGGCCGCAGGGGCGGCGGGGCGGCCGTCGCGGGTTCGGGAAGTCAATCGGGAAGTCAATATGACTCAATCATATGGACTTCCCGTATAATTCGTCTGATCGGTTCCGCTCGTCCCAGACATCGGAAGTCGGAGTTTCGCTGGGCGGGCTCGTGCATGAAGAGAGCCGAAAGATGAACCAAGGTGCAACAGCCTGCCGCGCCGGATTTATTGCTAAGCGCACGCGCCGCCCACCCAAAGCTTGGTTACCCAAGTCCACTTGGCTCCGGTCAACAGTGGTATTTTTGTCTTGTCGACGACTTTAATTTCTCATTAGATGGGCCGGGCGGTCTTTTGGCTTCGCCCGCAAGTCCCGATGAACCGGCAATTGGGGGGAAGGCGCAGGGTGCATCGCCGGTCGAATTCTCTTGGTGCGTTGTCGCGATTTGCCGCATGGGGCTTGGCCTGTGCGCTGATGGGGGCGCTGGGCGCCTGCCAGAGCCTGCCGCGGGATGCGCCCGGCTCCGCGACCTCCGGTGCCGCGGCGGCGCAGCCGGCGGCGGGCGAAGGCCCTACCGGCGAGGCGGCGGCCGGAAGCTTGTCGGGGCCCGAGGGGCCGGGCGAGGGCGGGCCGCTGGGCGAGCTGTCGCAGCTTCCCGACCCCGGCGCCAGCGGCCTCAGCCAAGCCGAAATCTACCGCGGCACGGGGATCCTGGCGCGGCCGCTGCCCGGACGGGTCGCCGAAGTCGAGATCTCCGGGACCGGCAACGTCACCCTCAACTTCGCCAACGCCGAGATCCGCGAGGTCGTCGATGCGGTTCTCGGCCTCACGCTCGGCCTCAGCTACATCATCGACCCCAAGGTGCAGGGCCAGGTCACCGCCCGGACCAGCCGACCGATTCCGCGCTCGGCCGTGATTCCGGCGCTCGAGAACATCCTCGCGCTCCACGGCGCGGCGCTGACCCTGGTGGACGGCATCTACAAGGTCGTGACCCTCAAGGCGGCCGCCGCGGGGCTGACGACCCCGGTCGTCGCGCCGGGCCGCGGCCGGATGATCCGCGGTTTCGGAATCCACGTGATCCCGCTGAAATTCGCCTCGGCCGGGGCTTTGCTCGAGGTCCTGAAACCCTTCGTCGGGCCGGGCCGGGTGCTGCGCGCGGAGCCGGCGCGCAACCTGCTGATCTTCGCCGGAAACGGACCGGAGGCGCGCGACCTGATGGAGATGGTGGCCATCTTCGACGTCGACTGGATGGCCGGGATGTCCTTCGCCCTGTTTCCGCTCCAGGTCGCGGACGCCAAGGACCTGGTCGCCGATCTGGAGACCGTTTTCCTCGCCGGCGGCGACAGCCCGCTGGCCGGCGTCGTCCGCTTCGTCCCGATCGCGCGTCTGAACGCGGTGCTCGCGATCTCGCCGCAGGCGGGCTATCTGGACCGGGCGGAGACCTGGATCGAGCGGCTGGACAGGGGCGCGGAAGGCGCGGGGCGCCGGATCTTCGTCTACTACGTGCAGAACGGGCGCGCCGCCGATGTGGCCAACGTCTTGAGCCAGATCTTCGAGCTCGAGCGGCCGGCGCGCAGGGAGGCGCCGGAGGCTGCGCTCGCGCCCGGTCTTACGCCCGTTTCGATCGGTGCGCCGGAGCAGCCGACCGCCCGGCCGGCGCAGCGGCCGGCGGATCAGGACGAGGACACGGCGGAGGATCAAGAAGCCGGGGCGGTGCAGCAGGCCCAGGCGCCGGTTAGGCCGAGCCGGCCGCAACCGGCGCGGGCGCGCCGGGCCGCACAAGCCGCCATCGCGACGGTCGAGGAAATCGGCAAGATCCGGATCATCGCCGACGAGGTCAACAACGCGCTCGTCATCCTCGCCACCGCGGCGGAATACCGCATGATCGAGGCGACGTTGAAGCGCCTCGACATCGTGCCGTTGCAGGTCCTCATCGAGGCCACCATCGCCGAGGTCACCTTGACAGACGAGCTCCGCTACGGGCTTCAGTGGTTCTTCCGCAGCGGCGAAAGCGAGGCCACGTTCGCCCTCTCAAACCTCTTAGATATTACTGAACCGCCTTTCCCAGGCTTCTCGTACTTCCTTAGTGGGCGGGACGCCCGTGTGGTGCTGAACGCGCTTACCAAGATCACCGACGTCAACGTGGTCTCCTCGCCG
>JBHIDD010000073.1:0-10518 GCA_046759925.1 Kiloniellaceae bacterium | reverse complement strand
GCGCGCTCGGGGGAGACGGTAAAGACCGCGACCCGCCGGGGCACGTGGACCTGCGGCGCGGCGAGCCCCGTGCCCTCGGCATCCTCCATGGTCTCGATCATGTCCGCGACCAAGCGGCGCAGCTCCGGCGCGGTCGGGTCGTCGACCGGCGCGGCCGGCTGCCGGAGCATCGGATGCCCCATGCGAGCGATCTTGAGAATCGACCGGGGCCCGCCACGCGAAATTCGACTCGGGCCTAATATGGAGCGCCCGGCCGAGCCGGTAAAGCGCCGCGCCGCCGACGGCGCGGCGATCGGCAATCCCGGATCGACCGGCCCGGGCCGGGTGTTGCGATCCGCCTTCACATTCCGGAGTTCCTGTGCTACCAAGGCCCGCCCCGCTACGGAGGAGTCCGTGGCAAGGGGTTGCGTGTGTCTTTAAGAAGGTGGCCGGGGAGACCTCGGGAAACCGCGAGGAAAGGAGAACCGAGCGGGTCGTGCAAGTACAGGTCCGGGACAACAATATCGATCAAGCCCTGCGCGCGCTCAAAAAGAAGCTGCAGCGCGAGGGCGTTTTTCGTGAGATGAAGCTGCGCCGAAGCTACGAGAAACCCTCCGCGCGCAAGAAGCGGGAGCGCGCGGAAGCCATCCGCCGGCATCGCAAGCTGCTGCGCAAGCGCATGGACCGCGAGGGCTACTAAGCAGGTTTTCGAAACTCCGCCCACACCGCTTGTGGGCGGGCTTCGGAAAACCTGCGGGACTCCTATGGCATTGCAGAGCGATCTTGGCCCGGACATTCGTGGCCGGATCAAGATCGCTCTGCTTAGGCGCCCGGCTTCTCGGGGCGCCCCGGCATCCCGCAGGCGCCGGCCCATTCAGACCATCGCGATCCCATCGAATCGGGCCACGGCCGGGGGCTCCGGGCCGCCGTGCTCGTCGGCCGCGCCGCGCCGCACGCGGCACACCCGCACCGCAAGGCGCGGCGGGGCCGGGGCCCTACGGGCTATTCCAGCGCCTTGACGATGTGCTCGCACATCTTCTTGGCATCGTCGAAGAGCATCATGGTGTTGGCGCGGAAGAACAGCTCGTTATCGATGCCGGCATAGCCGGTGGCCAGGGAGCGCTTGACGAAGAGCACCGTCTTCGCTCTTTCGACCTCGAGGATCGGCATGCCGTAGATCGGCGAGCCCGGATCGGTCTTGGCCGCCGGATTGGTGATGTCGTTGGCGCCGATCACGAAGGCGACGTCGGTTGCGCTGAAGTCGCGGTTGATCTCGTCCATTTCGAAGACCTCGTCGTAGGCCACGTTGGCCTCGGCGAGGAGCACGTTCATGTGGCCCGGCATGCGCCCGGCCACCGGATGGATGGCGTAGCGCACCTTAACCCCGTCACGCTTCAGGATGTCGGCCATCTCGCGCAGTGCGTGCTGGGCCTGGGCCACGGCCATGCCGTAGCCCGGCACGATGATCACCGAGGAGGCGTTCCTCATCAGGAAGGCGGCATCATCGGCCGAGCCCGACTTGACCGTCCGGTCGCCGGCCCCGGCGCCGGCCGCCAAGGCGCCGCCCTCGGTTCCGAAGCCCCCCAGCAACACGTTGATAATCGACCGGTTCATGCCCTTGCACATGATGTAGCTGAGGATCGCACCGGAGGAGCCGACCAGCGCGCCGGTGACGATCAGCAGGTTGTTCTCCAGCGTGAAGCCGATGCCGCAGGCCGCCCAGCCCGAGTAGGAGTTGAGCATCGAGATCACGACCGGCATGTCCGCCCCGCCGATCGGCACGATCAGGAGCAGCCCCATCAAAAGCGACAGCACGACGATCAGCCAGAAGCCGGCTGCCGACTGCTCGATGCTGAACCAGACGATCAGCGCCACGATGAGGATGCCGATCGCGGCGTTCAAAGGGTGCTGCCCCGGAAACACCAACGGCTTGCCGCTGACCAGCGCCTGCAGCTTGGCGAAGGCGACGACGGAGCCGGTAAACGTGATCGCGCCGATGGCGACGCCGATCGACATTTCGATGAGTGAATTCAGGCGAATCTCGCCGGGCATGCCGAGGCCGTAGGCCTGCGGCTTATAAAAGGCGGCGGCCGCGACCAGGACCGCGGCGAGACCCACCAGGCTGTGAAACGCGGCGATCAGCTGCGGCAGGGCCGTCATGTTGATCCTGAGCGCGATCACCGTGCCGACCGCCCCGCCGACCAGGATGCCGGCGGCGATCAGCCCGTAGCTGATCACGCCCGGCAGGGCCAGCGTGGTGCCGATGGCGATCGCCATGCCGATCATGCCGTAAACGTTGCCGGGGCGGCTGGAGTCCGGATGCGACAGGCCGCGCAGCGCCAGGATGAAGCAGACGGAGGCGGCGAGATACAGCAGTGCGGCGAGATCCCCGCTCATCGCTACTTCTTCTTCTTGAACATCTGCAGCATGCGCTGCGTAACGATGAAGCCACCGAAGATATTGACCGAGGCGAGCGTCACGGCAAGGAAGCCCATGACCTCGCTGAAGCTGACCTCGGCGGGTCCCGCGGCGATCAGCGCGCCGACGATGATCACCGAGGAAATCGCATTGGTCACCGACATCAGCGGCGAGTGCAGCGCCGGGGTCACCCGCCAGACCACGTGGTAACCGACGAAGACCGCGAGCACGAAGACGGTCAAGCCGATCAACAGCGGCGAAATGCCGCCGTGGGCGGCTTGCGCGCCGGCCAGCCGGCTCGCCTCGGCGGCTAACCCGATCGCCTGCTCGGAGAGCGCGCGGGCCTGGTTGGCGACCTCGGTGGCTTTCTCGACGAAGCTTTCAGGGTCCATAGACTGAGTTTCCTTTGCCGGTCAGCTCCGGGTGCACGACGGCACCCTCGCGGGTGACGCAGATGCCCGCGATTATTTCGTCGTCCCAATCGAGCTTGAGCGCCTTGCTCTGCGGATCGATCACGAGTTGCAGCAGGTTGAAGACGTTGCGGGCGTAAAGGGCGCTCGCGTCCTCGGCCAGCCGGCCGGGCACGTTCACGTGGCCGACGATCTTGACGCCGTGCCTGGTGACCACCTTGCCGGGTCGGGCAAGTTCGCAATTTCCGCCGTTCTCGACCGCCAGATCGACGATCACCGAGCCCGGCTTCATGGATTTCACCATCTCGCCCGTCACCAGCACCGGGGCCGGCCGGCCCGGGATGAGCGCCGTGGTGATCACGATGTCCTGCTCCTTAACAGTCTCGGCAATGAGCGCGGCCTGTTTCTGTTTATACGCCTCGCTCATCTCCTTCGCATAACCGCCGGCGGTCTCGGCCTGTTTGAATTCCTCGTCCTCGACGGCAATGAATCTGGCACCCAGGCTCTGCACCTCCTCCTTGGCGGCGGGTCGCACGTCGGTTGCCGAGACGATCGCCCCCAGGCGTTTGGCGGTGGCGATCGCCTGCAGGCCCGCCACGCCCGCGCCCATCACCATGACCCGCGCCGGGGCCACGGTGCCCGCCGCGGTCATCATCATGGGCATGGCCCGGCCGAATTCCGCGGCGGCGTCGAGGACCGCCTTGTACCCGGCCAGATTCGCCTGCGAGGACAGCACGTCCATGGACTGCGCGCGGGAGATCCGCGGCATCAGGTCCATGGCGAACGCGGTGATCCCGGCCCGGGCCAGGGCGTCGAGGTCTTCCTTCGCGCGGTAGGGATCCATGATCGCGATCAGCAGCGCGCCCCGGTCCAGCAGCGCGACCTCGTCGATCCGGCCATCGACCAGCGGCCGCTGCACCTTGAGCACGATCCCGGCGCCCGAAAGCGCGGTCCTGGCGTCTTTCGCGATGCGCGCGCCGGCCTGCTTGAAGGCCTGGTCCGTGAAGGACGCGGCCGCGCCGGCGTCCTTCTCCACCACGACCTCGCAGCCGAGCCCGGTCAGCTTCTTCACGGTCTCCGGCGAAGCCGCGACACGTGTCTCGCTCGCGCGCCGCTCCCGGGGGATGGCGATCTTCATGACTTGCGTTCCCCGTCTGGTAGAAGGGCTCAACGATTTAGGCTGCGGCCCCGAAAAGACTTTTCCCCGACCCCTTTAATGACCGCAGAGCCGCCGCGGTTCAAGCCTTTTGGCCGATTTTCCACCGCCGATTCACGGTGACCGGCCTTTTCGTGCGGGAAATCTCGGGTGAGCCGTCCGCTTTAGCCCGGCGCTGCCAGGCCGGCCGATTTCAGCGCCTTTTTCTGGCGCTTTTCCAGCGCCCCGGCATCGAAGCCATCGGTCAGGTCGTGGAACAGGCGGTGCCAGTTGATCTCGGCCTTCAAGTGCATGAAGACCGAGCCGAGGCCGATCGCGGCCCGGTCCATGAGGACGAACTCGGGCGGCGGACGGACCCCGCCGAGGCGGCGCAACTCGACGTGCAGGCGGCTGGCGACCTTGGCCCCGTACAGGCCCCCTTCGTCGTCCATGATCCGCTGCGGCTTGTCCTCCAGCAAAGGCGCGTAGAGGAACGCCGCCCAGATGTTGAGCGCATCCAGCATCTCCTTGCTGAGGTTTTCGAAACCCCAGCTCCGGTAGGCCTTGACCGCCAGCTCCCGGTCGTCGTTCGCGAGCGCATAGTAGAGGTCGATCACGCCTTGCACGAATTTGGCCTGGAACACCCGGATACAGCCGAAGTCGAGCAGGTTGATCGTGCCGTCGTCGCGGACCGTGTAGTTGCCCAGGTGCGGATCGCCGTGGATCACGCCGTAATCGTAGAACGGCACATACCAGGCCCGGAACATGTGCATGGCGACCCGGTTGCGTAAGGCCGCGTCGTCGGTTCGGGCGATGAGGTCCATGAGCGGCACGCCGTCGAGCCAGCTCATGGTCAAAAGCCGCCCGGTGGAGAGCTCGGCCAGCGGCTCGGGCACCCGGATGCCGGCCTCGTCGTCGAGCATCGCACGGTAGAGCCGCATGTGCCGCGCCTCGCGGTCGTAGTCCAGCTCCTCGTGCAGGCGCTCGGCCAGTTCCTTGTAGATGCCCGAGGGGTCGATCGCCTGATCGTAGCGCCGGTAGATCGACAAGATCACCTTGAGCTGGCGCAGGTCCGCCTCGACGGTCGAGAGCATGTCCGGATACTGCAGCTTGCAGGCGAGCGTTCGGCCGTCCGGGCCGCATGCCCGGTGCACCTGGCCCAGCGAGGCGGCGTAGGCGGCCTCGTGCCCGAAGTCCTTGAAGAGCTTCCGCCAGCCGGGGCCCAGTTCGCTGCGCATGCGGCGTTTGACGAAGGCCCAGCCCATCGCGGGGGCGTTGGCTTGCAGCTGGCGCAACGCCGCGGCGTATTCGCGCGGCAGGGCATCGGGGATGGTGGCGAGGATCTGGGCCGTCTTCATGAGCGGGCCTTTGAGGCCGCCGAGCGCCGCCTTCAGTTCGGCGGAATGCCGCTGCCGGTCGAGGTCGAGCCCGAGGAACCGCGAGCCGACGAGCTGCGCCGCCAGCCCGCCGACGCTGGTGCCGACCAGGGCGTAGCGCTTGACCCGGCTGCTGAGCCGGGAGTCCTCCTTGCCGAATCCGATATCGGTCATGGCCCGGAATCTGCGCCGCCGCCCGCCGATTGTCCAGCGCGGTGCGCGGGCCGCCCGGTAACGCCCGGGGCCGGTGACGACCAGGGCCTGGCGGGGTGGAAGATGCCGGATGAATCCGGTGAGGACGGTTTCATACCTTGCCGGGGCGCGCTTCGTGCTGCCAATCGTCCTCGGTTGGGTCTACGATTGGCCTTGGTTCGCCGATCTCGACGGCGTCGCCTCGGCAGCCCTCGGCGCGCCATTCCCGGTCTGCCGGTCGAAGGCAACGGGGCAACATGGGTCGGCGACCGGGCCGCAACATCACGTTTCGGCTGGCCGGGCGCGCCGCGCCCGGACGTCGGTTCGCCGAGATCCTGCGATCGGTCGAGGGCCTCAGTCCATCGCCTCGAGCTCGTCGATCAATCCCGCGATCACGTCCAGGCCCCTGGCCCAGAAGCCGGGGTCCGAGGCGTCCAGGCCGAAGCGGGCCAAAAGCTCCTTGTGGCGCTTGCTGCCCCCGGCGCGGAGCATCTCGAGGTACTTCTCGGCGAAGCCCGCGCCCGCGTTCCGGTAGACCGCGTAGAGCGAGTTCACCAGGCAGTCCCCGAAGGCGTAGGCGTAAACGTAGAACGGTGCGTGGACGAAGTGCGGGATGTAGGCCCAGTAGTTGCGGTATTCGTCCTCGAAGCGGAGCGCCGGGCCCAGGCTCTCGCGCTGGGTCTCGAGCCAGATTTCCCCGAGCCGCTCGGGCAGCAGCTCGCCCGTGCGCCGCTCGTCGTGGACCCGGGTCTCGAAGCGGTGCATGGCGATCTGCCGGACCACGGTGTTCAGCATGTCCTCCACCTTGGCGGCGAGCATGACCTTGCGGCGCCTGGGCTCCGTCTCGGCCTGGAGCATGGCCTGGAAGGTCAGCATCTCGCCGAACACCGAAGCGGTCTCGGCCAGCGTCAGCGGGGTCTCCGACATCAGGTGGCCTTGGGCTGCGGCCAGAATCTGATGGACCCCGTGGCCCAGCTCGTGCGCCAGGGTCATCACGTCGCGGGTCCGGCCCTGGTAATTGAGCAGCAGATATGGATGCGCGCCGGGCACCGTCGGATGGGCAAAGGCCCCGGGTGCCTTTCCGGGGCGCACCGGCGCGTCGATCCAGGGCGCGTCGAAGAAGCGCCGGCCCAGCTCGGCCAGCCTGTCCGAGAAGGCGGCATAGGCATCCAGCACGGTCCGGCGCGCGTCCTCCCAGGGGATCAGCCGGTCATCATCCTCCGGCAAGGGCGCGTTGCGGTCCCAGTAGGGCAGCGTCTCGACGCCGAACCACTTGGCTTTGACGGCATAGTAGCGGTGGGACAGCCGGGGATAGCCGTCCTGGACGGCCTGGACCAACGCGTCGACCACCTCGTCCTCGACGAAGTTCGTCAGATTGCGCTGGGAGACCGGTCGCCGGTAGCGGCGCCAGGCATCCTCGATCTCCTTGTCCTTGGCCAGCGTGTTGGTGATCAGGGCGAAAACCCTCAGGTGCTCGTTCAGGACCCGGCCGAGCGACTTGGCGGCAGCCCTGCGCACCGCGCCGTCGCGGTCGGTCAGCTTGTTGAGGATCTCGGCGCTGGTCAGCCCCTCGCCGTCGAGAGGAAAGCGCAAGGCGGCCATGGACTCGTCGAACAGGCGGATCCAGGCGGCGCGCCCGGCAACGTGCTTCTCGTGTAACAGGCGCTCCAGATCGTCCGAGAGCTGATGGTCCCGCAAGGCGCGGACATCGCGCAGCCAGGGGCCATAGCGGGCCAGCGCCGGCGCCGACAATTTCTCCTCCAGTGCGGCGTCCCCAAGGCGATTGAGCTCTAGCGTGAAGAACAGGATCTCGGTCGAGATCTCCGTCGTCCGCTCCTGCATGGTCTGGTAGAAGCGGCCGATGACCGGATCGCTCATGTCGCCGGAATAGACGAGCTGGGCATAGCTCGTGATTCGGCCAAGCGCTTCCTGGATCGCTTCGTAGGCGACGACCGCCGTGCCCAGCGCGGCGCCGTCGAGTTCGGCGAGCTTGCCGACGTAACGCGCGCGGAAGGCCTTGGCCTCGCGCTCGCAGCGGTCCAGGTCGGCTTTCAACTGCTCCGACTCCGGGCCCGGGTACAGGTCGCTCAGATCCCAGGTGGGCAGGGCACCCAGGCGCTGCGCGTCGCTCGATTCGGGGACAGCGGCATTCGACATGGCACAATTCCTTGACCGCTTGCGATATAGACCGCCATAACTCAAAGGCCAAGACCAAAGCCGAGGCCCGGACCGCCGCGGCAAATAGGGAATGCGATGGACTACGGCGCCTGGCCGAACTTGCCGGCCCTGTTCTTCCATCAGGCGGAAAGGCTGGCGCAGAAGAACTTCCTCTGGGCCAAGCGCGAGGGCGCCTACCGGCCGACCACTTGGCGCGCGGCCGAAGCGGCGGTCAAGGACCTTTCGAGGGGCTTGCGCGGGCTTGGCCTGCGGCGCGGCGATCGCATGGTCCTGCTGTCCGAAAACCGGCCGGAGTGGTTGATCGCCGATGTCGCGATCATGGCGGCGGGCGGGATCACCGTTCCGGCCTACACCACCAACACCACCGCCGATCACGCCCACATCCTGGCCGACAGCGGCGCCAAGGGCGCGATCGTGTCGACCCCGGCGCTGGCCGGCAAGCTGCTGCCGGCGGCGGCCAACGCGCCGGACTGCGAGTGGGTGATCGCCATGGAGCGGCCGGCCCGGGATCAAGCCGGTCCCGTCGAGGTCCACGACTGGGCGACGATCCTGGCCCAAGGGGCCGTGATGCCCGACGACACGGCCGAGGTGGCGGGCCAGGCCAAGCCCTCGGATACCGCCTGCTTCATCTACACCTCGGGCACCGGCGGCGCGCCCAAGGGCGTGATGCTGAGCCACCGGGCGATCCTTTGCAACTGCATGGGCGCTTACGAACTGTTGGCGGGACTCGGCCTGGGCCGCGAAGTCTTCCTGTCCTTCCTGCCGCTCGCCCACGCCTACGAACACACCACGGGACAGTTCTTCCCCATGTCGATCGGCGCCGAGATCTATTACGCGGTGAGCGTGGAGCAGCTGCTCACCAATCTGGCGGAGGCGCGACCCACCATTATGACCGCGGTGCCTCGGCTCTACGAATCCATGCATCATCGGATTCGCCGCGGCATCGAGAAACAGGGCGGGCTGAAAAAGCGGCTCTTCGACCTGGCGGAACGGCTGGGGCGCAAGCGCTATCACGCGCCGGGTGGCCTTTCCATGACCGAGCGCCTGCTGGATCGCTTCTGCGAGCGCCTGGTCCGCGACAAGGTGCGCGCCCGATTCGGCGGGCGTCTGAAGGCCATGGTTTCGGGCGGGGCCGCGCTCAACCCGGACATCGGCATCTTCTTCACGGCCCTGGGCCTGCGCGTCCTGCAAGGCTACGGCCAAACCGAGGCGGCGCCGGTGATCTCCGCCAACCCGCCGGGCAAGGTCAAGATGGAAACCGTCGGACCGCCGGTCAAGGGCGTCGAGGCCAGGATCGCCGAAGACGGCGAGATCCTGGTCCGCGGCGAGATGGTCATGAACGGCTACTGGCGCAACGACGCGGCCACCGCCGCCGCGCTCCGGGACGGCTGGCTGCATACCGGCGACATCGGCGAGATCGATGCCGACGGCTATATCAAAATCACCGACCGTAAGAAGGACATCATCGTCTTTTCCGGCGGCGACAACGTCTCGCCGGCCCGGGTCGAGGGATTCCTGACGCTCCGGGGCGAAATCCAGCAGGCCATGGTCTACGGCGACGGGCGCCCGCACCTGGTCGCGGTGCTGGTGCCCGACGAGGAGTTCCTGAAGGACTTCGCGGCGCAGCGCGGCCAGCCCGCGGAGCTGGCCGAGCTCTGCAGAGATCCCGAGCTGCACGCGGCCCTCTTGGCCGTGGTCGAAGAGGTAAACCGGGCGCTCTCGCCATTGGAGAAGGTGCGCCGCTTCCTGATCGCGCAGGCGCCCTTTACGGTCGAAAACCAGATGATGACTCCGACCCTCAAGATCCGCCGGCACGCGATCAAAGCCGTCTACGGGAGGGCCTTGGACGGCCTGTACTGAACGGGACTTCCTGCACCGGAAGTGGCAAAGGCCGATTATAGAGTCCAGAACATCGACAAACCTTTCTCTGCAAAGTTAGAATTCAACCTTTGCAAAATTTATCACGATTTTTATAATAAATAGGCTAAATAAACCCGGGTGGCGCAATTCAGTGTTTTTTAATTACTTCTGATCTTTAATCAAGCTGATCCGATAGGTCCCGCCCACCGGCCACGTCGGTCTGGCAGGACGGGTCCCTTGTCGTGCGAATTTGCATGCACCCTGCGCCGCCGGTGGCACCGCCGGGCGGTCGATCTTGGAAGCGACGGCGCGATGCGGAACGGACTCGATCGCAAGGACCAGCGGGGCTCGGCGGAACAGAAGCCGGCCGGCGGCACGATCCCCACCGGGGTGCGGATCACCCAGCCGGTCTTGGCGCGTTTGCAGACGCTGCACCTGCGCTTCGTCCGCGGTATACGCAATGGCCGGAAAGTGGTCCTGCGGCGCTGCGACATGAGCGGGCTCGACTTCACCGACATGGATTTCCGCAGCGCGGAGCTGCTCGCCTGCGACTTCAGCAAGTCGAAGATGCAGCGGACCGACTTCCGCTTCGCCATGTTGTTCGCCGGCAATTTCGACGACGCCGACCTAAGCCGGGCCGATTTCCAGAAGGCGGATCTCCGCGCCTCAACCTTCGAGCGCGCCAATTTGACCAGGGCCAAGATGGAAGGCGCCGATCTGCGGAATTGCGCCTTCATGGACGAAGAGACCAGCGAGCTCGGCGACGTGATTTCGAGCACCTTCCGGGGGGCCATGCTGCGCCGGACCAACATGGTGAGCAGCAAGCTCAAGAGCGCCAATTTCAACGGCGCGGTCCTCGACCACACCGACCTGACCAACGCCGACATGCGCGCGACCCGGTTCCAGGGCGCGGAGTTCGTCCAAGCGAAGCTCTCCGAAGGTGTCGTTCAGATACATCTTCAGGCCGGCT
>JBHIDD010000072.1:0-10557 GCA_046759925.1 Kiloniellaceae bacterium | reverse complement strand
TCGGGGGCTATAAACTGGTCGAACGCCTCCATCGCCCAGGCGGAAATCTCATCGCTGTCCGCCGGACGCGCATGTCGGATGACCGGTTTCATGCCTCGCCCCAGGCTCTGCGCCTGTTACCGCCGGTGATCCTGACCCAGAGCCCGGGTCCCCGAGAACTTCCCAAGCGGCTTTTTCAGCAGCCTGCCGGGACTCGGGCCGGCCGGCCGCCGGGATGCGGCGGCGCCGTCGCCGGAACGGCTGCGGTGCGGCGCACCGGGAAGCCCGCGCCGTTACCCCGGGGCGTATGCCCCGCGAATGGCGGCGCAACCCGTTGCCCGGGATTACCGGCCGGCGGTCTGCGAGAAGGGCGTCGAAATCCGGTCCCGCAAGCGGATCACCCGCTCCGGCGGAAACCGCATGGCCACCGCGGTCCCCTCTCCCAGGGTGCTTCGGATTTCCAGCACGCCGCCGTGGGCCTCGACGAAGGACTTGGCGAGCGGCAGTCCCAGCCCGGTCCCTTCGTGGCTTCGGGAAAAGGCGCTCTCGACCTGGCTGAAGGGTTGCAGGATCTTCGCGATGTCCGCTTCGGCGATGCCGATTCCGGTATCGGTGACCGACAGAATCAGCCAACCGTCCGATCCGGTCGCGGCGCGCACGGTGATCCGGTCGTCGTTCCGGGAAAATTTGACCGCGTTCGAGAGCAGGTTGATCAGGCTCTGCTTGATCAGGCGCTGGTCGAGGCGCAGATGCGGCAAGTTCGCTTCGATGTCCACGACGAGAGCCAGGTTCGCCGCCTCGGCGCGGTCCCGGACCAATCGGACCGACTGATCGATGAGGGCCCGCACATCGGTTTCCTCTTCTTGCAATTCGAACTCTCCGGCCTCGACCTTGGAGATGTCGAGGATGTCGCTGATCACCTCGAGAAGATGGTGGCCGCTTTCGAATATGTCCTGGGCGTAATAGCGGTAGCGGTCCGTGCCCAGGGGGCCCAGCAGCTCGCCCTTGATGACTTCCGAAAAGCCGATGATGGCGTTGAGCGGGGTCCGCAGTTCATGGCTCATGTTGGCCAGGAACTCGCTCTTGGAGCGGCTCGCCGCGTCGGCTTCCTGCCACGCCGCCCGCAGGTCCCTGTCGTGGGACTGGATCTTCCCGAGCATCGCGTTGAAGCCCTCGGCCAGCTCGCCGAGTTCGTCGGTTCCGAACTTGCTCGCCCGCACCGAGTAATCCTGATTGACGGCGACGCTCTGCATGGTGTCGAGAAGGTGCAGAACCGGCTCGGAGACGATCTTCTGTAGGCGCGCGGCAATGAAGAAGGCAATCACGATCAAGAACAGGATCACCAATCCGGCCAGAACGAGATAGGCGTCTATGATGGAATACATCTGTCGGAGGTCGGAGGTGATGAAGAGCGTCCCGATCACCTCGCCGTCGAGGCGGATCGGCGCGCTCAGGTCGACGTAACCGCCGAAGATGTCGAAGTCGTAACCCTTGGAACCGAGGGCCAGACCGGCCGCAGCCCGACCTTCGCGGCGATCGCCAGCTTGCCCCTCGGCCGAACCGTCGGCCGGCGCTTCGGCGACGTACTCGGCGAAGATCGTGCCGTCGGTTCGGTAGATCCGGGCGGAAACGATGCCCGGCTTGGCTCTGAGCGCGGCCAGGGTTTCCTCCGCGGACTCTTTATCGTCGAACACGAGGGCGGCGGTCACATTGTTGCCGATGATGTCCGCAACGGCGTCGAGTTCCCCGATGGTCAGGCGCTTGTTGGTGATCAGCTGGCTTCCGAAAAAGATGGTGGACGACAAAAACAAAACGATGCAGCTCGCCGCCAGAATGAGCGCGGTAATCTTTTGCTGTAATGAAAATGTGCTGAACCGGCGCATTAGGCTGTACCTCAGTTCTGGCTTGGCATAATTTCGGCCAGATTCAGAAGCTTCGAGCTCAGCTTCAGACCGGCGCGCTTGGCGGTGCCGTTGTTGATCTCGAAGCGGATCTTTTCCTCCAAGGTCTTGAGACTGATGATGCCGCCCGCGCGCGCGAAATTCGGCATGTCGGCGACGGTCAGGACCGGCCTGTCGCGCAACGACTCCAGGATCTTCCTAAGCCGCGCTTCCTCAGAGTCGCTGATGAAGAGCAGGTGGCAGTTCGCGGCGACCCGGAGGCTGGCGATCCGGAGAACCGCCACCGCCCGCCCCCGGATTTCCCTGCCCTCGATCGACTCGAGGGCAGCCCCGAAGGGATCCTCGCCAAGCACGCAAAGGTGTAGGGGGGCGCCCCGGTCGGCGAAGGCCGAGGCCGGCCATTCCGTGAACTTCGCGAAGTTATAGAGGAATGCCGCCTTGATGAGATATTCCCGTGACGGCTCGTTGGCATAGGCCGCCGGCATGGTCCCGGATCGCGGCCCCTCGGGCCCGGTCACCATCAAGATCAGGCTGGCCAGGGCCGCGGCAAGGAAGCTGAGAGATCTGGCGATCATGTGTGCATTCCACCGGGCCGGTATCGCCCTGTCTCCGCCATCGCCGTCCGGGCTCCCCGCTTTACCGGCCGGTGCCGATCGGCCGAAAAATACGGGCGCCGAATCCGCTTGGACGCGGCGGTTGAACCCCGGACAAATAGACCACGTTGTGCTGTGCCGGCCGCAAGCGCCGGTGCGCCCTTCATGGCCGCCTCACCCCTCGATTCTCCCCGGCAGCCCTTAACGATCCCTTTACCACTCGCACGATTCCGCAGAAAACGACCCGGCCGGGGTCCGGCGCGCAGCCCAACCGGCCGGGGACCGGCACGCCGGCTGATCGATCGCCCAGGATCCCCCGCACGAGCGCAGGGCAAAGGCTTCGGTTGTCCGGTTTCAAAGGCTCGGACGGCGCGGCCGGACCGGCGGGCCGGCACCACAGAGACTCCTCTGCCATCACTGGTTGTTACCTCGTCGAACCACCGGTGCATGGAAACGCGAAAGCCCGAACGCCTGCCTCTCCAATGTCACAAACAGTATACACTAAATACTAATTCGAGAAAAGGAAACAACAAAGGACAATAATATTTTGTCATTAACGATAATACATTGCATTGCAAATAAATTTGTGATTGTTTTTGACTAAAAATTAAGGATAACGGCCGAACCGCTGGGCGACTCCGCCTGGCGCTCGGGTTTTCCGGCATCCATGCGGGCCGTCCGGACGCCGCCGTGGACCGGCGCCGCCGCGCGCTCCGGGCGCCCGCCTGGGAGCCGTCTCGACCAAGGGCCGATCCACGAAGTCGCCACGGCCGGGCCGAGACGGCCCGCGGGCCAAAGTGGGCCAGGGGTTTCCGGCCAAACACCGCGACGGCGGCGATCCGGCCCGCTCGGCAGGCGGCGCCGGCGGGGGCCAAGTGGCGCCGCCGCGGGGCACACATAGCGGCGCCGACGGGGCCCAAGTAAACGCAATAAGAAAGGAACGGAGACGCGCCCGCCCTTTCCCGGTCCGTTCTTGGAATCGCCGGCTTGGCGGGCTCGGGCCACGGGCCCGGCGGGCAACGGTTCGTCGCCGCCCCGTCCTGGGCTCGCGCGTCAGCGTGACGGCGTAACGGCCCTCGCCTCCGAGGCGTCGCGTTCTCCCATCCAGGTCCCGAGGCGGGCCTTGGCCGCCTCGGAGAGATGCAGCCCGAGCTTGGAGCGGCGCCACAGAATGTCCTCGGGCGTGCGCGCCCATTCGTGGCGCCTGAGGTAGTCGACCTCCGCTTCGTGGAGACCCCCGCCCAGGTCCTCGCCCAGGCCGGCAAGGCCGCGGGCGTCGGCAAGCAGCGTCTCGACCCGGGTGCCGTAGGCGCGGGCGTAGCGCAAGGCCAGGCCCTCCGGCAGCCACGGCCGGGCGGCCTTCAGCGCGGCGAGGAAGGCGTCGATATCGGCATCCGGCATGTCGCCGCCCGGCAGGACCGCGCGTTCGGTCCAGGCGGGCGTGGCGGCGCCGAGCGCCGGCAGCAGCTCGGCGAGCGCGTGCTCGGCCAGTCTGCGGTAGGTGGTGATCTTGCCGCCGAAGATCGAAAGCAGCGGGGCTTGATCGCCCCCCGGTCCTGTGTCCACCTCGAAAACGTAGTCGCGGGTCACCGCCGAGACGTTTTCGTGGGCGTCGTCGAAAAGCGGCCGGACGCCGGCGTAGCTCCAGACCACCTGATCGGGCGCGACCGGCCTTGCGAAGTATCTGTTGACCGCCGCGCAGAGATAGGCGGTTTCCTCGGGCGAAATGCGCGCCTTGCCCGGATCGGCCTCGTGGGGAACCTCGGTGGTGCCGATCAGCGAGAAGTCGTGCTCGTAGGGGATGACGAAGACGACGCGCCGGTCGTCGTTCTGCAGAATATAGGCCTGCCTGCCTTGGGCCATGCGCGGCACCACGATGTGGCTGCCCTTGACCAGGCGCAGCTTGCTCTTGCGCTTGGCGCCCGTGGCCCTCTCGAGCACTTCGGTGACCCAGGGGCCGGCGGCGTTGACGAGCGCGCGGGCCCTGACCTTTCGGCACGGGCCGCCGGTGCTCGGCTCGAGGCTCGCCTGCCAGTGGCCATCGAGGCGCCGCGCCGCGGTACATCGCGTCCGGGTCAGGATCTCCGCGCCGCGCTCGCGGGCATCCAGGGCATTCAGCACTACCAGGCGCGAATCCTCGACCCAGCAGTCGGAATAGCAGAAGGCCTTGGCGAGCGAGCCCTTCAGCGGCGCGCCCGCCGCGTGGCGCCGCAGGTCGATGGCATACGAACCGGGCAGCATCTCGCGCCCGCCCAGGTGGTCGTACAGGAACAGTCCGAGGCGCATCATCCAGGCCGGCCGAAGTTCCCTACTGTGGGGCAGCACGAAGCTGAGCGGCCAGATGATGTGCGGCGCGGCCCTGAGCAGGACTTCGCGCTCGATGAGCGCCTCACGCACGAGCCGGAACGCGTAGGTTTCCAGGTAACGCAGGCCGCCGTGGATCAGCTTGGTGCTGGCCGAGGAGGTTGCGCTGCCGAGATCGTGCTGCTCGCAGACGACGACCGACAGGCCACGACCGGCCGCATCGCGTGCAATGCCGACGCCGTTGATGCCGCCACCGATGATGAGCAGGTCGACCGTCTCCCGGTCCGCCAACCACCTGTCCTCCCCGCTCCGGTCCAGGGTGTTCCGACTATGAACGCCTGCTCTCCGCGGCATCGGCCCGGAACACCAGCTTGGTCTTGGTTTTGTGTCCCGATCCAAACCCAATGACTGGCTATCAAGCCTATGGACCGGAACACGGGGACGCCGCCATTCCGCCTCTTTCCCGCGGTCGCGCGACCACGGTGGCGCCGGGGCTGCGCTTCGGAACCGAACGTAATACGGTCGCCTTAGATTCGCAATTAACTGCCAATCAGTGAGTCCCTGAGGGACTTGGAGCGCGCACGAAAACAGCGGCCCCAACGTGGAGCCGCCGGTTCCGTAGACCGTCTTGCATAAAGCTTTGTTTGCAGTAAGACGGCGGGCCCATGCCATATGACCCCGGGGCCGTTCGGGCGCGCCCTACTCCGCCTCGACCGTCAAGGGCTTCCCTTCATCGCCGATCTGAAACACGACGAGTTCGGCACCGTGGGTTGAGCTCAGATTTTTACCCACCATCGCGCGGCCCGGCGACTCATGGAAGATGTCGCCCGGCCCGAGTTTGAGCGGCGCGTCGCCTTCCATCTCTAGAGTTACCGCGCCTTCGAGGACGTAAACGAACACGTGACCGGGGTGAAAATGCTTTGGGGTTGCGAAGCCGGGAGGCGCGCTGATATGCACGATGTTCACCTCTTTACCTTCCATCCCGGCCAACGTCGTCTTGAGCAGGGGCGTTATCTTCTCCTTTGGAACCTGCTCCTGCCGCTCTTGAGCGCGCAGACCCTGGCTGGCGGCCATGCCGACTGCGATCGTCCCCGCCAAGACAACGGTAAAAATCAGCGATGTTCTTACCATGACATCCTCACTATCCTTCGATTGATGGATCGTTGGAAGGTTACTCGGTAGAGGATAGACCGATACAAATTGGCTTCCCATACCCGAGATTTCCCGGATAGCGCCTCCGACTTGCCGAGAATGGTCGCACGACTAGCTGTCGAGGGCGATTCCGGCCTCGATCGGCGCATTGCATGGCGATCTCGTGGTTTTGTGGGGCCGATTCGGCGATCGAACGGCCGGTGCCATGATAATCTCGTGCTGTGAGGGCGCGGCGCTCGATGATCCGGGAACCGGGAACCTCTGGTTCCCGGGCCCGCGACCGCCGGGCCGCCCGCCGCCGGGCGAAGCCCATTCAGGCGTCCCAAGGGGCCGCCGAAGCCACAAGTATCGGGCCTTCGGGTGGCCTGAGCGCGCGGTCGCCGTGCGGCTCTGCATTCCCGGTTCCCGCCGGGGCCACGGCTGTCTCCGGGGTCGGCACAAGACCGCCATACGATGGCATCGGGCGCCTCGGCGCCTCTATGTATTGGCCGCGCGGTGCCGTCAGGCCCCTACCCACGGGCGCACTGGCGGGGTATCTTGCCGCCGAATTTCGATTGGGCCCCGGCTTCGGAGTACGGCACCCGGCATGGCGATCTTTCGGCACACCACCGATCTGCCGACCGGGGCGCTCGGCCCGGTTCTGGCCATCGGCAATTTCGACGGGGTGCACCGCGGCCATCAGGCGGTGATCGAAAAGGCCGGCCGGCTCGCCCGCGCGTTCGAAACCACCCAGGCGGTGCTGACCTTCGAGCCGCATCCGCGCCGGTTTTTCCAGCCCGATGCCGCGCCGTTCGAGCTCACGCCCTTCCGCCTCAAGGCGCGCCTGATCGAGGCGCTCGGGGTCGACAACCTCTTCGTCCTGCGCTTCGACCGCGCCTTGTCGCGGATGAGCGCGCAAGACTTCGTCCGGGACATCCTGGTCGCCGGCCTGCGCGTGCGTCATGTCGTCGTCGGCGACAACTTCGCCTTCGGCCACAAACGGCGGGGCGACCTGGCCCTGCTCCAACGCCTGGGCCTGGATCATGGCTTCGGGGTCAGCGGCCTCACGCGGGTGACAGGTCCGCTCGGCCAGGCCTATTCCTCGACCCGCGTGCGGGACTGCCTCAAGGCCGGCGACCCGACCCGTGCCGCCCTCTTGCTCGGACGCTACTGGGAGATCGAAGGGCGCATCCTGCGGGGCGACAGGCGCGGCCGGCAGCTCGGGTTTCCGACCGCCAACATCAAGCTGAACGGTACCCTGGAGCCGGCCCGCGGGGTCTATGCGGTGCGCGCCGGCATCGACCGCCGCGACGGGCCGCTCTGGCATGACGGGGTCGCCAATCTCGGTGTGCGGCCGACGGTGGACGGGGAGCGCCTGCTGCTGGAGGTGCACCTTTTCGACCTGGACCAGGATCTCTACGGCCGGCACATGCGGGTCGCCCTGGTCGACTACCTGCGCCCGGAGATCAAGTTCGACGGGCTCGACTCTTTGAAGGCCCAAATCGCGGAGGACGGCAGACGCGCCCGGGTGATCCTCGACCGGGAGGCGTGGGACTCGAGTTGGCCGGCCAGCCCGTCCATGTCGGTGACCGCCGAACCCAACGTCTGAGGCGCCGGCCGCGTCAGGCGCGCCGGGGCTGCGGCGCGCGTCCTTGACGCTCCCGAGGCCGGTCCATAACATCCGCCCGCCCCGCAGGAGAGGCCGCCCACGATGAGCGTTGACTACAGATCGACCGTGTTCCTGCCGCGCAGCGACTTTCCGATGCGCGCGAACCTGCCGGCAAGCGAGCCGGAGATCTTGAGGCGCTGGCAGGAAATGGACCTGTTCCGGCGCCTGCGCGAGGCGGCAAAGGGACGCGAGAAGTTCATCCTCCACGACGGCCCGCCCTATGCCAACGGCCATCTCCACATCGGCCATGCGCTCAACAAGATCCTGAAGGACGTCGTCAACCGCTCGCAGCAGATGCTGGGCAAGGACGCCAACTACGTGCCCGGCTGGGACTGCCACGGCCTGCCGATCGAATGGAAGGTGGAGGAGGGTTACCGCAAGCGGGGTCAGGACAAGGATGCGGTCCCGGTCGTCGCGTTCCGCCGCGAATGCCGCGAGTTCGCCGAACACTGGATCGAGGTACAGACCGAGGAGTTCCAGCGCCTCGGCGTGGTCGGCGACTGGAAGCGCCCCTATACCACCATGGCCTTCGCCGCCGAGGCCCAGATCGTGCGCGAGATCGGCAAGTTCCTGCTGAGCGGCAGCCTCTACCGCGGTGCCAAGCCGGTCCTCTGGTCGGTGGTCGAGAAGACCGCGTTGGCCGATGCCGAAGTCGAGTATCACGACCATACCTCGACCACCATCTGGGTGCGCTTTCCAGTGGTATCTGCCGCCAATCCCAGACTCGAGGCGTCGAACGTCGTCGTCTGGACCACGACTCCCTGGACGATCCCCGGCAACCGCGCCGTCGCCTTCGATGCGGGCAAGCCCTATGCGGTGCTCGAGGTGACCGAGGCGGGGGATCGGAGCCGGGCCGAGGCGGGCGAAACCATCGTCGCGGCCAAAGCGCTTGTCGAGCAGCTGGTCAAAGACCTGCGGATCGCCGGGCACCGCGTCGTGGCGGACCTCAAGGGCGCCGAGCTTGCCGGAACCGTCTGCGCCCATCCGCTGCGCGGGGCCGCGGGGGCGGCAGGCGGGTACGATTTCGACGCGCCGCTCTTGCCGGCCGATTTCGTGACCATGGACCAGGGCACCGGCTTCGTGCACATCGCCCCCGGCCACGGCTCCGACGACTTCGAGCTGGGCCAAAGGCACGGCCTCCAGATGCCGCACACGGTCGACGCCGACGGCCGCTTCACGGCCGAGGCGCCGCTTTTTGAGGGCCGAACGATCTATACCTCCGAGGGCAAGGAGGGCGATGCCAACGCCGCCGTGGTCGCCGCCCTCGAGTCCGCCGGCGCCTTGCTCGCCCGCGGCAAGCTGACCCATACCTACCCGCATTCCTGGCGCTCCAAGGCGCCGCTCATTTTCCGCAACACGCCGCAGTGGTTCATTTCGATGGAGGCGAACGAGCTCCGGCAGAAGGCACTCAAGGCGATCAACGAGACCCGCTTCGTGCCCGCCGCCGGCCGCGCCCGGCTGTACGCCATGATCGCGGCGCGCCCCGACTGGTGCGTCTCGCGGCAACGGGTCTGGGGCGTGCCGCTGCCGATCTTCGTCGATCGGAAAACCGGCCAGCCGCTGCGCGATCCCCAGGTGATCGAGCGCACCGCCCGGGTCTTCGAGGCGGAGGGCGGGGATGCCTGGTTCACCAGCGACCCGCAGCGCTTCCTCGGGCCGGATTACCGGGCCGAGCACTACGAGCAGGTGACCGACATCGTCGAGGTCTGGTTCGACTCCGGCTCGACCCACAGCTTCGTCCTGGAGGCGCGCTCGGAACTCGCCTGGCCGGCCGCGCTTTATCTCGAGGGCTCGGACCAGCACCGGGGTTGGTTCCACACCTCGCTCCTGGAATCCGCGGGCACGCGTGGCCGGGCGCCCTATGAGGCGGTTCTGACCCACGGCTTCGTGCTCGACGAGAAGGGCCGCAAGATGTCCAAATCGCTGGGCAACGTGGTCGCGCCGCAGGACGTCATGGCGCGGCAGGGCGCGGACATCCTGCGTCTTTGGGCGGTCGCCTCGGATTACGAGGACGACCTGCGCATCGGGCCGGAGATCCTGCGTTACCAGGTCGACGCCTACCGGCGTCTGCGCAATACGCTGCGCTACCTAATTGGCAATCTGACCGACTTCGACGAGCCGGAGCGGTTGCCCGAGGCGGAGATGCCGGAGCTGGAACGCTGGGTCCTGCACCGCCTCTTCGAGCTCGACAGGCTGGTGCGGGAGCGCTGCGAAAGCTTCGACTTCCACCGGCTCTATCAGGCGCTGCACAACTTCTGCGCCGTCGACCTCTCGGCCTTCTACTTCGACGTGCGCAAGGATTCGCTGTACTGCGACCGGCCGGATTCGGCGACCCGGCGGGCCTGCCGGTCCGTGCTCGATCGCCTGTTCGGCTGCCTCACCGCTTGGCTGGCGCCGATCCTCTGCTTCACCGCGGAAGAGGCCTGGTGGGCGCGCGGCGGCGGGCGCGAGGACAGCGTGCACCTGCGCCTCTTCCCGGAGATTCCGGCCGCCTGGGAGGACGCCGCGCTCGCCGCGAAGTGGGCCAGGGTCCGCGAGGTACGCCGCGTGGTGACCGGGGCCCTCGAGCTCGAGCGGGCGGACAAGCGGATCGGCTCCAGCCTGCAGGCCCATCCGGTCGTCTACATCGCGCGGCCCGAGCTCTTGCAGGCCATCGACGGGATCGACATCGCGGAAACGACGATCACCTCCGATCTGACGGTATCCGCAGATCCGCCGCCGGCCGGCGCCTTCACGCTGGACGAGGTTCCCGGCGTGGCCGCCGTGGTCGAGTTCGCCCAAGGGCAGAAGTGCCGGCGCTGCTGGAAGGTGCTGCCCGACGTCGGCCGCCACGACCATGCCCCGGACGTCTGCGGACGCTGCGCCGATGCTGTGCAGCACATAGTACCCTCTCTCATAATAGGATGACACGTGTGACGGCCATGGGCGGTCATTCGGTTAGGAGCGCGGTTCGACGTGATGCGGGGCTCATCACGAGGGC